>VXWX01000162.1 GCA_009835735.1 Acidimicrobiaceae bacterium | reverse complement strand
TGGAGTACGCGCTGCGGGCGCTTCGCAGCACCAGGAGCCTCCGGCGCGTGCCGCTCGGTGTGCTGCTGTACTGCGACGAGGGACGCGACGCGGCCCGCAGCCGGCGCGTGATCGAGCAGGCCGCAGCCCGGGCGGAACAGGTCCTCGTGTGCCGGCCCGGCACCGTCGGCCACGGCATCGTCACCCAGCGGCGGGGCAGCCGGCGCTACGACCTGACCATTGAGGGCGAGAGGCTCAGCCCCGGCCAGGTGGGGCGCCGCCGGCCGGTGGTGCGCTGGGCCTGCGAGAAGGTGGAGGCCATCGGCCAGCTGAGTTCGCCCAGGAGGCGCCTGTCCATCGGTGTCATCGACATGAACACCGAGCGCCACGCCATGTTCATGCCCCACCGGGTCGAGGTCTCCCTGATGATGTCGTATCTCTCGGTCGCCCACGCCGACGAGACCGAGGCCGCCATGCGGAAGGTTCTCGGCCGGGGCGGGCCGAAATGGAGCCTCAACCGGCTCACCGACCGGCCGCCCATGCCGGACCGCCCGGCCAACCAGCCCCTCGCCGAAGCGCTGGAGGCCGCCGCGGCCAAGTGGGACATCGCGGTGGAGCGGGAGTCGTCGGCATGGCCGTCGGTGGCCGGCCTCGTCGGAGACAGCACGGCCGTCGTCTGCGGTGTGAGCCCCGCCATGAAGGACGGCGGAACCCCCGAGGAGGCCGTCCAGCGCATCAGCCTGGTGGAGCGGACCCTGCTGCTGACCGAGTACCTCACCGGCTGGATCGGGCGCTGATCCGATGACCGGGCCCGAGCCGCAGCCGTCTCGCGCGCCGCTCCAGCCGGAGGGTCGCCGCCATTCGAGGCCGCGGCAGCCGCGGCGGGTGACCGAGGTGGATACCGACCTGCTGGAGTTGACCGACACCCGCATCCACGAGCCCCAGCGGGTCGCCGCGTCGCCGCATGGGATGGTGAGCACGGCCCACTATTCGGCCACGGCCGCCGGAGTGAGGATGCTCGAGCGGGGCGGCAACGCGGTGGACGCCGCGGTGGCGGCCGCGCTGGCCCTGGGCGTGTGCGAGCCCGCCGCGTCGGGACTGGGTGGCCAGACCATGATGCTGGTCCATCACCGGGCCTCCGGAACCACGGTGGCGGTGGACGGGTCATCGCGAGCCCCCGGCGGGGCTCTGATCGACAGCTTCGCCAACCTGCGAGTCGACCGCAGGCGCGGCCATCGGGCCACCACCGTCCCCAGCTCGCCCGCAACCTACGCCCACGTGCTGGAGCGCTTCGGGCGCCTCGGCTGGGCGACGGTCCTCGAGCCGGCCATCGAACTGGCCGCCGACGGGTATGAGGTCAGCGTGCTGCAGTACCGCCTCACCCGGCGGGAGCGCCGGCACTTGAAGGCTCACTCGGCGGGGCCGCTCTTCCTGCAGGACGGGCGCAGGGCGCGCCGGGCCGGAACGAGGTTCGTCCAGCCCGCGCTGGCGGCGACTCTTCGCCGGTTGGCCGAGCGGGGTTATGAGGACTTCTACTCGGGTGAGACCGCCCGCCTGATCCATGAGGACATGGTGGCCAACGGCGGTTTCCTCCGCGAGGACGACCTGGCGCAGGTTCCCGTGCCCGTCGAGCGCGAGCCGCTGTCGGGACGCCTCGGCCGCGACCGGGTGCTGACGATGCCGCTGCCGGGGGCGGGCCGCACCCTGGTGGAGATGCTCAACATCCACCAGAGCCTCCCCCGCGAGCTGCAGGACATCGACACACCCGACGGCGCGGTGTGCCTGGCCAGGACCATGCGGCAGGCCCTGATCGACCGCAACGACCGCCCTTTCGATCCCGACCTCTACGACCAGGTCCCCGACAAGCAGATGCTCAACCGCCAGTACGCCCGGGGCGTGGCCCGCCGGATCGCGGCGATCCAGACCAGCGGCGAGACCACCCACCTGTCGGTGATGGACGCCGACGGCAACACGGTGGCGCTCACCCAGTCGATCGAGAACGTCTACGGCTCGTGCGCGGCCTCGCCGCAACTGGGCTTCCTCTACAACAACTACATGAGCGCCTTCAACCTCGAGGATCTCTCGCACCCTTACTACTTGAGGCCCAACGCGGTGCCGTGGGCCAGTGTGGCCCCCACCATCGTCTTCAAGGACGAACGGCCCTGGCTGGCGATCGGCTCGCCGGGAAGCGAGCGCATCCCCCCGACGATCCTGCAGGTGCTGCTGCGACTCCGGAAGTCCTCGCCGCTGGCCGCGGTCGACGCCCCCCGCATCCACTGCTCGCTCGACGGCGTGGTCTCGGCCGAGGCGTCGCGCATCTCGACCGATGTGCTGGACGCGCTCAGCCGCTCGGGCTTCGAGCTGACCCGGCGCGAGCCCTACTCCTTCTACATGGGCTGCGTGCAGCTGGTCATGGCCGACGGTGACCGGCTGGTGGGGGTGGCCGACCCGCGCAGGGACGGCGCGGCCGCCGGCCCGGACTCGGTGCCGGCGACGCCGCCATGACGCTGCCGCTGCTGGTCTCGGTGCCTCATGCCGGCCTGCGGGTACCGGCCGAGGTCGAACCGCTGTGCGCGCTCACGCCGTCAGAGGTCGCCGATGACGGCGACGGCGGCGCGGACGAGATCTATTCCTTCGAGGAGGAGGTCGGGGCCTTCGTCACCACCGACGTGGCCCGGGCCATCGTCGACATGAACCGGGCGCGGGACAACCTCAAGGCCGACGGTGTGGTGAAGACCCACACCTGCTGGGACGTCGAGGTGTGGCACCGCCCGCTGTCGCACGCAGAGATCGAGGGCCTCCTCGACGCCTACCACGCCCCTTACCACCGGCGACTGACCGAGTTGGGGACGGGCCGCCAGTGGGTTCTGGGCGTCGACTGCCACACGATGGCGGGGGTGGGGCCGCCGCTGGGGCCGGACCCGGGCGTCGAGCGGCCCTGGGTGTGCCTCAGCCACGGCGACGGGACCTGCCCGCAGGAGTGGATCGAATCGCTGAGGGACTGCTTCCAGGACCAACTACAGGGGCCGGTGAGGATCAACGACCCCTACGACGGCGGCTACATCACCCGCTTCCACGCGGCCGAGATGCCCTGGGTCCAGATCGAGCTGTCCCGAGCCCCCTTCATGTCCAATGAAGGCAAGCGCCAAGTCGTACTCACCGCGCTGCAACGCTGGACACAACGCCACACCTGAAGAAAATGGCGGAGAGTATGTCCGCCATCCCTGCTTTGAGCCACACCGTGCCACACCACGTCACGCCGATCTACGGCATGCCAAGAATTCAGAGGTCATCCACGGTTTCCGACTAAGAGGCAAGCGCCGTGCAGTGTCAGAAAGAGCCAAGCGATGCTGTCTCATCCCAGCGCTAAGTTACATTCAAAAGTTACATCGGAAGTTACAGCGGAGATGGCATGCCGCTCACAGCGACCTTCGTCAAGCAGACGAAGAAGATCGGACGCCACGGCGACGGCAGGAACTCGCACGGGCTGGCGCTCATCGTCCGAAGAAGGGCCGACGGCTCTTTGAGCAAGACGTGGACACAGAGAATCGCCATCAAGGGTCGTCGGACCAATCTCGGACTGGGCATATATCCGCTAGTCAGCCTTGCAGCCGCCCGAGCCCAGGCGACGGAGAACGCGCAGGTGGCTCGGGATGGGGGTGACCCCCGCCACATTGACAAGGCACCTACTTTCAAAGAGGCAGCCGAGAGAGTCATAGAACTGCATCGGGACGGCTGGAGCGACGGTGGTCGCAGCGAGAAGCAGTGGCGATCAAGCCTAAACACCTACGCCCATCGGCTCAACGACAAGCCCGTGACGGAGGTCACCGGCGCAGATGTGCTCGCAGTGCTGACCCCGATCTGGAACACCAAGCCCGAAACGGCTCGCCGTCTGAGGGGGCGCATCTCGGCGGTGATGAAGTGGGCCATCGCTGAGGGACATCGCATCGACAACCCTGCTGGGGATGCCGTCGCGGCTGCGCTCCCAAGACACACCACTCGCCCACAGCACCATCGTGCGCTGCCCCACTCGCAGGTCGGTGCCGCTCTTGCTGCTGTCGACGCCTCCAGCGCTACCCCCTCGGTCAAACACGCGATGGTGTTCCTGACCATCACGGCGTGCCGCTCTGGTGAGGTGCGCGGAGCCCGATGGAGCGAGATCGATCTGAGCGAGAAGGTCTGGACGATCCCGGCGAGCCGCACCAAGACCGGTATGCAGCATCGAGTTCCGCTGTCCACGCGAGCCATAGAGGTGCTGAACGAAGCGCGAGAGGATCTTGGCGACGATGGATTCGTGTTCCCATCACCGACAGGCAAGGTGCTGAGCGACAACACGCTGAGCAAGCTGTTCCGAGGCCTGAACCTTGACGGCACCCCGCACGGCATGAGAGCCGCGTTCCGTTCGTGGTGCAGCGACATGGGCCAGCCCCGAGAGCTAGCCGAGGCGGCGCTCGGCCATGTGGTCCGGGGGGTCGAAGCGGCATACGCCCGCTCGGACATGCTTGAGAGACGCAGGCCGATGATGCAGGAATGGTCCGACTACTTGCAGTCCACCTAAGGGAGCGCCCACAAGAGCCGCCAGCCGCAAGAAAGAGAACAACAGCCGATGAACACCACAGAGCGGATCGTCACAAGCCACAGAACCTCGCCCTGGCTGGCTGCCGCCCCCGAATGCCCCAAGCAAGCCGATCACACGCTCCCTGAGAGTTGGAGAATGGCTAGGGGATCACCGGGACAATGTTTGGGAATGCGACCGTTGTGGGCTGTTGCGCCAAGATCTCCCGGATCAGGTGATGAGCACTTTCTGGTGGCCGCATTCTGCTGAGAAAGCGGCCTGACCTCTTCGTTTACCTGCAGGTCATTGTGAGAGAATGGGGGGCATGAGCACCCCCAAATTGGCTGCCGTGAAGGCCGACGACTCGGCTGCGGTGACAGTCGACGGCTGGACGGTGGCGGACTCCGATTGGGACGATTCTGTGCCTGTCGCTGACACCGAGTCCGACGCCTTGGCGGTTCGCATCTCGGCGGGTGTGCTGCTGGCTCATCGGCTGTGGCGGCATCTCCAAGACCTGGCCGACGACGACCCGAACCGGGCCGAGATCGGCGCTGAATTCGGCCGAGTGGTCCACGACACGGCCGCTGCCCGTGCCGAGCTTCTGAGCCGCTATGTCCGCACAACGGGCCGCTAGAGGGTGCCGTGACGCCAGAGCCCGCCGGGAGCATCATCGATGACTTCCGCTGCGCCCACGGAGAGCACCAGATGCGAGTTGTCTATGTGCCGGGGGGCCGGAGGGGCGAGAAGTCGCTGTCGAACTTCCGTTTGCGGTGTGACGGCCCGCGCTGTGACCGAGACCACCCACCCGGCGGCTGGCCGCTAGAGGGGTGGTGCGGCACTCACGGGCACATCTGCTGGACCGGCCGCACTCGCGTCCTGCGCCGCGAGGTGATGGGTTGTTGGTGGTGCGGTGACCGGTGGAGGCTCACCGGCCGAGGACGGGCCACCATCCGCACAGGGGGCCTAGTGCTGGCAGCCACTAGCGCAACCGTTTGTGTCCGTGGGAGTGCGACTGGTCTGACTGTCCCGGCCCATCTCCGAAGAACGTTCGCCGTAGCCTGTGGAACATCCAGCCCGACGCTTGAAGATGCTGAGGGCTGGGCGTCGGTGGCTGCCCGCCGGGAGAGCGTCGGCTAGTGCAAGCCTGGCCCGCCCTGCGGGTCGGGCGCGTGCCAAGGATTTCAGAACGTTGGCCTCTTGTGCCGCGTTGCAGGTGCCGGACCGGGCAGTCGCAAGAAACCGCACTACGTAGCGGCGCGAAGGCCCGCCCTCCGCTACCAATTTCTTAGACGAGCGTTCGAGCCCCATTTCGCGCCACAAGAAAAATCACGCCCATAACGGCACCACGTAGCGGCGCGAAAACACGTGCCGGCGCCCGAGCGCCTCCTCGGTGCCAAGCGGCCAATCATGCAAGAACCCCACGATCTGGGACCGTTTCGCGCCACGGCCCCGTCTCGGCTTCAGACCGGTGAACGGAGGCTGGGGTTCAGACACAGGGGGCAGGCTGCCGCCTTCAGGTGCGGAGGGGCTGAGAGGCAGGGAGCACAGGCCGATGAGCGGTCGGCGAGTCGTTCGCTTGGCCGCAGCGGTGCTGCGGCGCGTCCCACAAGAGCAACAATTAGGGGGTCACTGAGTAGCCCGCTGAGAACGCCTGGGCGCGCCACAGACCCCCAGAGACCATGTTTGCGTTCTCTTCCGGCCCTAACCAGCGGTGAAATTGCCCCTTGTCGTAGGCAGAGCGAGCACATCGCTGCAGGTCACAGCGGCGCGAGACACCGAATTCGGCGAGGTGATCGCTCCCCCCGGTTTTCAGAAATTCGTCTGTTTTTATTGGCCTCCTCGACAACACAAGGAGGCAACCATGCCATCCATCAACAACGACACGCTGTCTGACTGGGAGGAGATACAGCTGCAGTGCGTTTCAGGCGAGCTGCTTCTGGTTGTAGAGCAGTTCCTCGCCCTAGACCCTGCCGACCCGGACGGCAAGGAACGCAAGCGCCATCTGGAACAAGAGGCCGGAAGGGTGCTGTCACAGCCCGTCAGCGCCAGCGTTCGTCGCAAGCTGACGGCGACGATGGCGCGCTGGTGGGAGAAAGGGCTCTTGATCGGGAGCCTGGCCACCATCCACGGCGACGGACCTGCCGACGCGTGGATCGTCACTGTGGGATGCCTGTCACAGAGAAACCTGCTGCCAGTGGTCAGCAACACGGGGGGTGTGCAGGGTCTCATGCCTCTCAGCCAGTTCAGGAGACCCTTCCCCGTGATCGACTGCTCCTGCGGTGTGTGGGCCGAGGCCATCAGAGAGGGGTGTTTCCTCTGCATCTGCATGAGCTGCGGCAACTGCATGGGGATCCCCGTCCTAGAAGAGTTGCTCCCTCCAGAGCCCGACGCCGCCCACTAGGTGCAGGTCACAACGGCGCGACTCCGGACGGGCCGAGCTACGTCGCGAGAATCCGGGGTTTCCTCCACACCCGAACTTCCCCGTAATGGCGCGCCAAGTCCGTGATCAAACGCCCGCCTCGATCTAAGGAGGGAGGGACAGAGACATGGAATCCGTCATCGACGGGATGGAGGCGGAGCGAGCGGCGAGTGAGCTTAGGGACCTACTCAGACAGTTCGCTAACTTCAACCCGCTCAACAGGGCCGACTGCCTCAGCGCCGAGAGCCTGACCCCGGTGGTCCGAGAGATGGTGATGAAGCCCCTCAGCGCTGACGCCTTCCGGGCATCCGTGAGGCAACTGGTCCCGCTGTGGACGAAAACGGAAGCGTGGCTGCTCTCCGTCCTGGACCGGCTGTGGAGCGATGAGGACCTGTGGTGGCCCACCCTGGAGGTGCTGGCCGAACAGGGTCTCGCGGCAGTCATCCATCACCGAGACGGCGCGTGCGCCGTCGAGCCGCTTACCGCGCTGCAAGGTCGTCGCCTCAGCCTGCAGCCGTGCGGATCGTGCTGGCACACCTGGACCGAGAGCTGGCTTCGCTTCGCTGTGGCCTATCGCTCTTGTTCCGAGTGCGGCCACACCACGTTCCGGCACCGTCAAGGCGAGATCCCCGGCCAAGAGACGCTCTGGTGACAGCGAGCGGACACTCTTGCCGTCCCAGCGAACCCCCGCTGCCGTAAGCCCACAGCACCCCCAAGGGTCAGCTAATGCTGGCCTGAGAGCCACACGTCAGCGACCTAACACCTGAGACCCGCAACAGAAGCCACCCAACACACAACCGCACGCCGGACATCACCGAACCAAGAGCCGGGAGCCGACCCCGGCGACAGAGACAACGGGTAGGGACACCGGGGAGAGGCGAGCGGAAGCTGGCACAGAAACACCGGTCTGGGCCAAATCTGGTGCGTTCTGGCTGGACCGGCGCCTGAGAGGCAGAAGTTTCTTTGACTTGTAGAACAACCCATTAGTCAACGGGTTAGCACAGAGTTCTTCAATACATGTAACACCACACTGGTATTTGGCCTCCCACAGTGATGGCGCCCCACTAATGTCCATCAGTTTTCTGAAGTGATGCACCCTGGCTGGTTATTCTCAGTGACATGAAACCCAGGAAATCGAGGGCGCTGAAGAACCACAAACGGGACTCAGTGATCTCTATCCGAATGACACCCGCAGACAGACAACTCTTCGAAGAGTTGGCACTCATTGAAGGCCGCGACGTCGGACCGACCATCGTCATGTGTGCTCGGCCGACGGCCCGCCAAATGGTCGCTAAGGAGACCGAGCGATGCATCTGTCGGTGTGACACACAGACCGCGGTGTTGAAGGCCCAAGACGAACAAGACGCGCTAGAAGCGCAAGCAGCGCAGCAATCTTTGGCGGTGGCGTGACTCTGCTCGCCGCAACCCTCCGGGCATTGACGATGCCGCAGCAGCGCCCCGTACCGGTCTTGGCGGCCAGGTACAATGGCCGTGGCAACGTCGTCATGGTCTTTGCCAAAAATGCTTCGGAGCGGCCCCGCACCACGCGGGGTCGTTTCCGTTCTGTCCACCGACAATCCGTGCTGGGGCCGCTGCGATAACCCCAGCCCAACAGGCCCCAAGCAGGCCAAGGGAAGCCATGACGACAACCGAGCCCCCGGAGACAGTCACCACACAGGCGGACACACAATCCGCCCCGACGGGATGGGCTGACGAACTAGCCGCATCCGCGCCTGGTGACGACTATTCGTTCTTTACCGCTAGTGGCGGCATCCCGCCCACCGAACTAGCCGACCCGCCGAACGGCGCACCCGCCCAATGGCGCACCCGCATTGATTGGGATGAGGTTGGCGAGCCCCCCGACCCGCGGTGGCTCACACTGGACGACGGCCGCTCATTGATTTATCCCGGCGGGGAGATAGCGGCCATGTTTTCTGCACCGTCGGCCGGTAAGACCTGGCTAGTACACATGCTCATCTACGATGCGCTCACCAAGCAGGATCGCGTTCTGTTGTGGGACTGGGAGATGAGCCTCCCCCGGCACAAGCAACGGATCATGATGCTTGACGGCCGACGGCTGCTGAACTTGTGGGCCGACCCGAACTTGATGGCCTACGTCGATTCGACACAGCTGTACGGCGGGGAGGGCGAGAAATTAGATGCCGCCGTCGGATGGCTCACCGGCGGGGACGGCTACGGGCTGGTCATCATCGACACGGCATCCGCCGCCGGTAACACTCATCACGGCGCGGCCGAAACCTACCAATGGCTAGATGAGCATGTGCGCCCATGGACCGCCGCCGGGATCACGGTAGTGATGTGCGGCCATGTCGCGAAGGGACACTTCACGGGCGCATCCGAATCGCAAGCTACGCAATACGGATCGGTAGCCAACCTCAACGACCCTACGCACGCCTTTTATCTGGAGGGCCCATGCTGGTCGGATAGCGGCAATGGGCGCATCCGGATCACGGTGACTAAGGACCGGCACGGGACCGTCGGATCGGCGCAAGAACCGGTAGCCGACATTGTGGGCGAATGGCGGGAGGCGGACGGTGAGCGGTGGCTGCAAATAGAACGGCGAGCCATTGACCGCACACCCAAGGCACGGCAACGGCAACTGTTAGACCTGCTGGCCGACAATCCGGATGGGCTGACCATCAACAAGCTGGCCATGCGATTGGGCGGCCGCAAGAAGGTGCTAGCGACACAATTGGCCGCGTTGGAGGATGCCGGATCGGTGACCTCATCCCCCGGCCCGCGCAACAGCACCGTATACGCCATTCCCCGACCGGGAACGTCACCGGTGACCACTAGTGACGTCACTAGTGACCGGGAACCCCCCCTAGGGGGGACCGGTCACCGGTCGATGTCACCGGTGACATCAATCCGGTGCGAGCACGGATATCCAATCCATCAATGCCGGAAGGGATGCTGATATGCCCTCCCGAGCCGACCGCCTATATGCGGCCGCATCCCGCAAGCTGCGCCTACCCGACGGCTACCTGCGCGAGGTGCTGCATTACGAGCCCGCCGACATCTATCCCGTGAAGCGCATCCCGGATCGGCTGCGCGTGCTCACCTACGACCTCAATGGCGGCCACAGCTACGTCGACTGGTCGGTGAGCACGCCTCCCGACGACTACCGCAATTGGCCGACTGGTGACACCAAGAAGAACGCTTATGACCTCCCCGCCCTGCCGTTTGGGATGGAGAGCCTCATCATTGCGGACGCCACTAGCCGCATCCCCGTTTGCGAGGGCCTCACGGATTGGCTAGTCGCTAACTTCTTCCGCACCTGGAGCAGCCCGACGATTGGCGCGGCGGGATTGGGAAGCATGGTCGCAACGGTCGAGCGGCTAGTGGCGCACGGCATTGAGCCTTCCCGGATAGTGCTCATCGCTGATCATGACAAGCCGGAGAAGGTGGGCGCTCGCCAGCAGTTGGGGGGCGTCATCCGAACGCTCCGAGCCACCTATCCGGCTGTCAGTTACTTGCGGCCCGCCCGTGTGGGGTGGGACATCGCCGACGGGTGGCGCACCTATCGGGCCGCCTGGGCCGACACAGTTAACGCTGCGATAGAGGCCATCCCAGCGGGCGCGTCTGACAGCATCGTTGAGCCCGACGCCGCTCCCGTTGTGCAGATAAGGGAGGTCGCGTGACCGAGCACCATGATCCTGCGGCGTGCAGGTTTCTCCGGGAGGCATTCTTGAGGAACGTCGGGGCCGGGGTGCGAGCCGCCACTGACGCCCACTTTGAACGCCACGGCCCAACCAACCGAGAGCTGTTTGACTCCGCCGTCGACGCTGTGTGGGACACGGCGGTTTTGGCACAGCCGTTGGCCCCGCCCGAGTGGACATTCACCGCTGGGACTGGGCTGGTGTCCGAGCATGACAACACACCCGCCGGGGTGTCCGAGGGCGTGCTGATCCAGTGCTCAGAGTGCCAGTCGGTGACGGCGTGGGACGGCAGCACTGAAGGTCCGAACTTTGGTGTGGAGAGCTTCATCTGGGAGGGCGACTGATGACTGCTGTCTCCATCGTTGACCGTCTCTCCGATCAGTCGCTCATGGCCGACATCGCGACGGCTGCCACGCCTCGTGAGATGAGGGCCGCTATGACGGAATTGAAACGGGCGAGAATCCGCCGCGGCGTTTGCGCTGTGTGCTCTGGCCTGATCCCGCCGGGGCGGCGCACCGTCTATTGCGGCCCTGTGTGCTCTTACCAGTGGCAGCTTGATGAGTCACGCCTCGATCAGCGCACATGGGACGGACGGTGGCGGTCTCTGAGTTTGGCGTGCTGTGAGACCGATGAGCAGAGAGCGTCCCGGCCTGCGAAGCAGACGCGTGGCCCACGGCGATCTCAGCAGAGCAGAGAGCGGTTGTGGCGTGTTACCGGCCCGTCTCTCGTTGTGGAGCGCAGGCCGTGAGCATCGTCGACCGGTTCGCTTGCGCTCTCGGTGATCACAGCTGGCAGCACCGTTGGGGTGGCGTGAGCATGGCCTGCCAGTGGTGCAACCGGGTGCGCTCACCGGCGGACGGTGCCTATGACGCGAAGGGCCGGTGGCGTTGGCCCGAGGAGGAGGCTGCATGAGCCGTCGCACTGGAGGCCAGCAGACTCTGTTCCGCGGCCCTGAGTTGGATGCCTTGTCGCAGACTTGGCGGCATCTGGAGTGGGGGCAGTTGTCTGACGATGAGCGGCACCTGGTTGGTCGGTGCGAGCCGCTTGGGGAGGCCGTCTCTCGGGGCGCACGTCTCACCCCGGACGCTCGTGCGCTAGTGGCCGCATGCTCGGCAGCGGGGCTGCTGGGTTGGTTGCGCTCCGAGTCGCAGGCCGCCTTGGAGCGATTACTCAGCGACGGCAGTGAGCCGGGGGTGGGCTGATGCCCAGTGACCGTTCACAGCCCGCAGATTTCCCTGCAGCCGCTCGCCCGTTGGGGGATGCCACCAGCAACCCTCCGAGCGGCCCTGTGCCCCCTCCGGCGTTTCGGCCCCAAGCCTCAGAAGCACAGCACACCGAGAGCAGCCGGCGCCCTCCCGGCCCCTCGGTCGACGATCTTGTACCTGCTGCCCGGTTGGCGGTCGCTGTTCACCGTGAAGCAGCTGGCGAACATCAAGAAGCTGAAGCTCTTTGGCGGGACGCCCTGAGCGGCCCCGATTGGCGGCAGCCCCAAGAGCGCTATGTGGAGGCTGTTCGCTGGGTGACGGTCACCCGCCATAAGGCGTTGGTCGCTGTGGGGCGGCTCGCGGCAGCGGACATGGCCGCATGCGAGAAGCTATGCGCGACAAGCGAACTAGCGGTGAGAGTGAAGGACGACGGCGGGACAGGGCGGATCACCGATCTGTTGTGCGATGACCGCAGCGCCCGGTCGCTGACAGGGCTGCTGGTGGTTGGCCTGTGGCGTCAGATTGACGGAGCGCGGCAGTTGGTCACTGGGGATAGCTGACAGACAGGGCAAGAAGGAAGACCAACCCGCAGACGTAGGCAAAGTTCACGCCTGCCTGAAGCCGAACGAGGAACAGGGCCCTGTCCGCGATGGCCTTGTTGTGGGCGATCTGGATCGTCACTCTTTGTACGAGGTTGCGGCGCAACGGAACCAGGGCATAGCGCCTATCAAAGAGTTCCCTGAGGTCCCTTGCCGTGAGGGTCTCCCGCCAGCCCCGCCTTCTGTGGACGGAGAACCAGACGTAGCTGTTCACGATCATGAGACCCGCTATCAGGCTGCCGCCAACATTCAGCATGGTCCTGTCCGTCAGCGGGAATTCAAGTTGCGCCAGGAAGTTGGTCATGAAGTCAGTGGACAGCGGCGCGTCAGATCTAGCGGTGTCCCTGGGCCGGGATGTGAAGTAGATGGAGGCGGCAGTGAGAAGCAGGGCTGTTACCGCCAGTAGCCCGGTGAAGATGACTTGGGACTGGCGCTGCGCACTGACGAGACGGGCGTTTTGTTCGTCTCGGAGTTCACGGGCCTCGTGCAGGATTTGGTCCCACACCTCGGGGGTGTCGGTTTGGGTCTGGTTGTCGAACATGCGTGGCTCCCTTCGATCTCCGGCACGAGTCGTAGACGGTTACGTCCAGAATGACACCGGGGTACGACATCACAAGTAACTGCGCTCCAGCGACAAGGCGAGGGGCTGTCGCCTGTCCCGCCCGGTCGGCTACCTGGCCGTGTGCATACTGTCTGCTGGGGGATGGCTAAGGGCCCGCTGCCTATCGCCGCTCCATCCCCGGTCCCGCCAGTGGCGCGACACGCCTGCGGTGATACGGGTCGCCCGCCACCGGATCATGGCCGCCGAGTTGCAGTCTCCGGCCGTCGCGGAGGCTGGAAGCTGCTCGCCCGATGAGATACGGCTCGCAGCTCGCGAGATAGCCACGAACTATCAGCCTGACGGAGTGCAGCCGCTAGCGGTGAACGAAGCAATAGGTTCTCAGTCCGGTGAGACAAGAGAACAGGCAGCAGCGATGAAGGTGGAGTGAATATCGGAAAGAAGTTTGGGGGGTTGTGCTTTGTGAGACGGCCGCCGGGAGGCCGACTTAGGATGCTGGCTGTTCGTTTGTGACTGTGTGTCATTAGTTCTCTGATGGGTTCGTGTTGTCGCAGAAAGTTGAAAGACGTGCGACGCGATGCAATAGAGACTGGTACGTTGCCACTAGACCGCGTAACGGGCCATATGGCCTGTCCTCATCTGCGGCATCAATTGTCCGCATAAGCGTCACGGAGGAACGATGACGACGACGACAGTTGTAGATGGCATTATGCGGCTCGATGAGTTGACAAAGGTGATCGGACTAAGCAAATCGACCATATGGCGCCGAATCCGGCAGGGTGAGTTTCCGCCGCCGATCCGACTGGGTGGAGAGAACGCTCGTGCGGTTGGCTGGCCCCGAGCTGTTGTGTGGGAGTGGCTCGATGCACGAGAGTCCATAGCCGCCTGAGAGTCAGACTATTTTGCCTCTGCGAGATAATCTTGGAGCGCCAAGAGCATGGGAGTCCATATCTCCGCTCTTGGGGCTATCAGGTGGGGCTCTGGTATCGGCTACCGGAGCCCCACCCTTCTTTGTTTCTGGCCGGGCATTTTGGGAGTGACGGCTCCCGAGAAATCAGGAAGTTCTAGACCGTTCCATTTGGTGTCATTTGTGACAAATGATTGAGGTCAGAGCGGCGCGAAATCCACAAAGCTCTGCTTTGTGGGGTCTTGCTGGTTCGTCAGTACGGATTCGGCAAGAAAAGTTGCGACGTGTGTCATATGGATCCGGTACGTTCGACCGCATAGCCCCAGGAAGAGAGAGAAAGCGATAATGCTCATGCAAGAATTGCGTTCACAGAGACATAGAAGTTGGCTCACAGCAGCAGTCATTTGTGCATTGTCTTTGATTGCTTCTGCTTGTGGAAGTGATGAGCCGACGGTTACCACGCCTCCGGCTACGACTACGACGGTCGCTGAACCGGTCGCCGAACCAGCAGTAGCAGCGGATGATGAGTTGCTGCATCCGTGCGACGGATCGACCGCGTGGCGGGACAACGGTGACTGCTTCGTTGACGGTGAGTGGTTCCGTGAGACCGCGGACGGGTGGGTCGAGTCGGATGAGCCCGAGCCTCAGGCACAGGCCACCGAGCCTGAACCGGAACCGGAGGCGGCGGCGCCTGAGCGGGCAGATAGGACCGAGCAACAGTCCGAGTTCGTCTACGGCTGGCTCCACGATTCGGGGGCAGAGCGGGATGAGGATGTGCCGGACCCGTGGTCCGATGAGTCCTACTTCGACCAGCCAGACGAGGTTGTGATACCCGAGCCGGTGCCGGAGCCCGAAGCGACGGACCCGCAGCCAAAGGTCACCACACCGGAACCTGAGCCGGAGGCAACTGAACCGGGGCCGGAGGTCAACGATCCGGAGCAGGAGGCCGAGGCAACGCTGCCGCAGCCCGAGCCCGGCGACACCGATCTTGGCCAGGAGCCGGTGCGGTATGAGGGCGAGCCGGATCAGGAGGCCGTTGCGCTTGAGCCCTTGGCTCCCCAGCCCGGTGCTTGGGTTCCCCCACAGGCAGGCATGGTGCCGCCGACGTTCCCTGTGTGTGAACTGCCGCCCTACGGCGAGAATTGCCTGCCGCCATCTGAATGGCATGTGGTCGATGAGGTCAACTGGGAGATCCGGCCGCTGGAGGTGCCGCGCCGGACGGCGCAGATCGCTGAGTGGCACGAATGGTGCCTCGGACAGATACCCGGTGCGACCTGCGTGACGCTGCTGGGCAACGCCAAGTGGGCGCTGGACTATCTCGGAGCCCATCCGTCGTGTGTGTTGAGCGAGTACTACGACAGGGTGGTGGCCCTCCAGTCCGGCCGCAGCGAGACATCCTCCATCGATGACACCAGCGGTTGGCACAACTGCGCCACTGTCATTGACCCGCTGCTTCCTGACCCTCCCGATGGGCGAGCCACCGACATCGGCCATCGGCTGTCAGACACCGGGCTGAGCTTGGCTGATCGGTGCAGGGCTGTGCTGCCTTCGGATGTGCAACTGGAGACGGGCCGGACCATCAAGGGCTTTGTCGGAGACCCCCCGACGCCCGAGTTGAACCCCGCGACCGTGTTCGCGGCGGGACACGCTGGCTGCGACGACTGGGCGACATACGTCGCGGGCATGAGGTCCGTGAGCCGCTTCCCGCAGTGCGGTGCCTCTGCGCAGCTCGCTGAGGAATGGATGGAGCACCACTACGGCGTCCCGAACACCTACTTCGCTCCGTGGTGCTGACAGGAGGGCGACGATGAGCGACACCGAAGCACTGGCAAGGAAGGCATTGCAGCCCGCATGTGAACTGACCCGATGGGAACGCTTCGGTGCGTTCAACCGCCGAGTAGCTTCCATGTGCTTCAGCTTGGGCGGGGTTGCCCTCATTTCGTTTGTCCTGTTGCTCGCCGCTGAAGAATGCGATGACGACGGTGGGGGCGATCCTGACCCCCCTGCTCCCGTGCAGCCGCAGCCGCAGCCCGAACCTCCTGCTCCTGATCCGGGCGACGGAGGCGATGATGGGCCCGGTTGTGAACCTCCTGAGCCTGAGCCTGAGCCTCCTGCTCCCGAGCCCTCTACAGGCACTCCTACGCCTCCAATCAACAACGGCGGCTACGGAGGGACACCTCCAATCAACAACGGCGGCGACGGTGGCTACCAGGATCCGCAACCCCCTAGCCCGTACGGCGGAACGCCCTCCGACCCGTGGACCAACCCGCCTTGGGCTCAAGATCCATGGGAAGGCAATCACTTTGAGGAGAACCGGGACATCCTGCTGGAAGAGGGCGTCACCGCGATCCCTCATGATCCCAGCCTGCAAACGACCCGTCCCAATGTGGAGGCACTGCTAAACGATTTCGGAAACCGCGACGGGTTCGACAGCGACGCGGCCCGACAGGCGTTGAACGAGGCCCTGGAAGGGGTGGACACAACGGACGGGATTCCTCGTGAAGTGCTCGCAGAGATGATGTGCGCCGGGCTGGGATGCACCGGCACCAACCCTGAAGACCAGATCGAAGAGTTGTATGGCCTCGGCATCACCGTCGGGACCCGCCCTCATGATGGCACCCAGTCGGACATGGTTGACGCGTTCGATCCCGACGGCAGCGCCACCAACGGCCACCTCGTCGCCTTCTTCAGCCGAGTCGAAGAAATCCTCGGCGGCAATGGCGGCAACGGCGGGAATGGTGGTAACGGCGGTAACGGGAATGTCAACACGACCCCGCCCACCCTCTCGCTGACAGGCCCCAGCAGCGATGTTGCCGAAGACAGCGGCATTGCTAGCTTCACCGTGAGCCTGTCTCACCGCACTACGCAGCCCGTCACTGTGACCGTCGAAACCGTGGACGGCACCGCCCGAGCAGGCAGCGACTACAACCGCATCTACGGCCGAGTGACTATCCCGGCTAACAGTCTCGGGGTGTATGTCACACCGACCGTCATTGACGATGCCCGCGACGAACCGGATGAGACGTTCAGCCTCCGCATCTCCAACCCGTCGGGAGCGACTCTGGGCAGCCCGACCGAAGCGACCGCCACCATCGTTGACAACGACATCCCCACCAACCCCACCGCGCCGTCGAATCTGGAGTTGACCTGCACCGCATCAGGAGGGGCGTTCACCCTCACCGCCACATGGGACCCACCGACCCAGCCGCCAAGCGCTACCGGCTACCAGACGATATTTGGCGACCGCGCCTACTCATGGGACACCTCGGGCTGGCAGTCGTCCCCCACCCTCCAATACGGCGAAACCAACACCGGTGCCAGGGTGAGCGCCCCCTCCGCAGGCGACTACTGGGTGTTCGTCACGCCGTTCCGTCTAGGCGGCGGACAAGAAGGCAAAGCCCACACACAATGCCTGCCTTCCGTGTCGCTGGACGCCACAACCTTCACCGTGGGCGAGAGCGCATCGGTGGCCATCTCCGCGACCCTCGATATGGCCCCTGCTGGCACAGCGTCGGTGCGTTTCAGCACGACGGGCGCGATTGACGGAGCCGGATCGTGCTCCGCGGGCGCTGACTACTACGTGAGCGGCACCGAGTTCCGGTTCACGAACACAACCTCAGCGTCGGTCACTCTCACCGCCTGCGACGACACAGACCCCGACGACGAAACCGTCACCCTGGTGCTCACCACCACCGGCATCAACGGGCTAGAACTCGGATCGCCCACCACCGCCGTGGTGACCATCAACGACGACGACACCGCCCACACCGGCGACAGCTGGGGCTTGTGACCGGTGGGAATGATTGGGGGATCCGTAATGGGGTGTGCGCCTCATCCTCACCAGGTGCGGGCGCACCCCCATCCTTTCTTGCGCGGATCGCCGCACCGACGCTTGGGCTCCTAACTCTGTGACCGGCCTCGGATGGCACGAGCGGGCCGCGTGCCGAGGAATGGGATCGGAGCTGTTCTTCCCGGAGATCGGTGACCACAAGAGGGCTCAGGCAGCGAGACAGGTGTGCGCTGGCTGCAAAGTGCGGGAGAACTGCCTCGCCGACGCGCTCGCGACCGGCACTCAGCACGGCGTGTGGGGAGGGCTCTCTGTCCGTGAGCGGAGACGGCTGAGAGCCCGCAGCAGCACTCCCACCGCCGCCTAGCAGCCCCACCCGCAGAAACGGGCAACGTCGCCACGTAAGCGGCGATTGGGGCTCCCGGCTCTGTTGGTGCCTCTCAGCGCTCAGAAACGGCCACGTGGCCCACGTGAGCCGTCTCACGGCCAAGATCGGCGTACCCCTGCCCCGGTATCCGGCACACTCCCGCCCAGCAGCGCGATATGCCCTGCCCAGCCGGGTCTCAGTTCATGATCCCCCGATGTCGCCGCCACCGCTCGTAGCTGCGGCACTTCCAGCAGGCGTGTTCGTGTTTGGTGCAGCCGACCTTGCAGAACTGGGACCGCCTGAACACCACCTTTGGCTTGGTCGGCTTCCGCTCCTTGACGGGCGCCGGCTTGTCCTTTGCCTTGCGTTTGGCGGCGGCTCTGAGCCGCAGCAAAGGGTCATCTGCTGGCAGGCGCATACCGGCGACAGTATGAAGCCGGTACGACACGAACGCCAGCCGAAACCCTCTCGCTTCCGATCCGAGTGCAACGCAGGCTCACGCTGACGGTGCTGACACGGGGATCGCACCCCTGACCGTGCCCCCAAGAGGCCACAATCTCAGAACCCCAGCCCACAGCGCACAGCCCTCTCGGGCGCAAGCCCGCCAGTGCCACACACCCGTCTCCATCTGTCTCCCCGGCGTTGTTCTATGGGCTGCATGCATCATGTCGGCTAACGGCCCTGCCCGGTCCGTCGCCGGAACCCGCCCTGGGACTTGTGACCGTCGCCCTGCGAGGAACGCCAACGGCCACCACCAACCTGCCCACAGGAAGGCGGTCACGGGCTTGTGGCCCCGCCCGGTGGGCGGTGCGGAGTGGTCGGACAACGGCTGATTTCTGGGGTGCTCGCCGCGTGCGCCCAGAGCCGCAGGGGGAACACGCGGACCGGCGGACAGGCACTAGCCTCGATCTCCATGAATGCGATCACGGCACCGGCACCGGTGCGCCGCAAGTGCGGATACTGCCATATCTGGCCCGATCCCGAGTACCTGCAATGCAGCTGCGACGATCCGCAGGCATGGCGGACCAGTCCGCCCAGCAACCGCGTGAACATCGTCGACGCCATCACAGATGCCGGTTACACCGTAGGGGACTTGCTGGATCTGCTCGAAGGAAGATGACCAAGCGCTCTGGCGGGCAGTTCAGCGAGGGCGATATCAGACGCGAGCGGCTGGTCTGTCGCACTAAGGACGACACGGCAGCGGCGATCCAGCGTAGGAACGAACTCGACGACGAAGGTCGCTTGCTTGACTATTCCATCAGCACTCGCCTGCCCGCGGCTCCTGACATCATCGAGTTGGAGTGGATCGACGACTAACCCCGGTTACTGACGGATGTAGTCCCCAGGGGTGACCAGCAGGCGCAGCAGTCAGCGTCAGCCGGAGATGGCGGGCTCGGCGAGCGAGACGACGTGATGCTGCTGTCGGGCTCCGCCTTCGGAGATGCGCAGCACGGCGTAGTTCTCTGGGCCAGCGGTGAACGCCCACACCTCATCGATGCCGTCCAACGAGAGTCCCTCCAGCCTGGGGCGCGGCGACCGGGAATCGGGTCCGAAGAACTCATTGAACACCGATGCGGCGATGCCATCGAGCATCACAGCCAGCCACTTCAGGCAGGGGGCGTTGGCGAGCTGAGGGGCCTTGTCCTCAATGCAGCCTTGGATTAGGGGGACAAGCACATCAGGCACCACGAAGCTGCTTTGCGGTGCAACTCCAAAGGTGCGCACGACCCCACCTCCCTCTCCGATGTGCCTGGGAGGTTTCAACACGAAGATGTACCGAGAGTCCCCACAGAGACAGGCAATTTGGAGACTCGTGGCTATTCCGTCTCGGGCGGCAGCTTCCATCTGTGCTGGGGGCCCTCCCTGGCCCTCCACCGAAATCAACACATCGCAGATGGCCTTCCGCAAGTCGCGGAGGAAGCGGTCCTCCTTCTTGGGGCCGTGGTCGGTTATGGAGATGGTCCACTCATAGGACAGCCGCGAGTCCGTCCAACGCCCCGACCTCCCCTTCGGTTCCAGTGCTGCCTTGAACGCCCGAATGCCCTCATCGGTGCAGCGCGTGACCTCTACATCGGCCTTGCGCCCCTCAGCCAGCCACACCCTCCAGTCAGGCGTCTTCTCTCCGCTCTTGCCTGAGGGCACCAGCCGCTTGTATCTCGCGACATCCACAACACCGCGGACGATTTTGAGCCCGGCTCTCTCTGTCCAACTGGGTTCGTTACCTCTCACCCGGCCGACCATATCGACCGCTCATCAAGTCGCCGTGCGGGTGCCAGCGGCTACTGCCTCTCCGCCAAAGACTTGTGGCTGTGAGCGTGTCTGCTTCGTCTTGGCTGTTGTCTTGTTGGCGGATCGTTCCGGGTGAGGGGCTGGCAACCTGTCGCCAACGCTGCGGGTGCTGATCGTGGGCGGCTGCTGATGACGAGCTGACGGGGAGATAGCTAGTTAATGCTTGGCCTCCGCTGCCGCTGCGGCGCGTGCGCTGGGCTGAGGATTTGGAATCGTTGGGCTGGTGGGAGGTGGCCTCCGTGTCATGCCCTGTCGATAGGTTGACCCCGCGGTGAGCCGCTCACTTGGCACCAAGACCGACCGTGGAGATCGACCGTGGCCATAGCCGACCCTGATCTAGCGATGGAGCAACTCCGAGAGTTCCTCCAGATGCTTAACGAAGATGCAGAAGCCCTGGCGTCGGGCGAGCCACCGATGTCGACCGGAAAGCGAATCCTGCTTCAACCCCTAATCGAGAAGATCGCACGCGAGATTGACCCCGGTCGCTCTGGGACCTTTGCGGAGACATGGAACAAGAAGGCGCTGAAATGGGAACTAACCGGTGCCATCGAGACAACGATTCGCCTGCTTGGCATTCTGAAGAACCGAGACATCGAAGATCGGATATTTGGCCCCATAGGGCCGACCCTGGCCGCCAGTGGGTTTCATCTGTGGGTCTGGAACGCCGTGGCGAGCCTCTGGGATGACGGGCACTACGAGCCAGCCGTGCATCAGGCAGGGCTGTCGGTGCAACTTCAGACCCAGTTGAAGGTCGGCCGCCGCGACCTCCACGGTAAGGACTTGTACGCCCAAGCCTTCTCGGTCAAGGAGCCCACAAGCAAGATGCCACGTCTCCGGTTCTTACACATAGACAGGAACGAGCGACCCGACGACTGGACCTCCGCCCACGAGGGAGCGATGCACCTCGGGATGGGCTGCGCTCAAGGCATCCGCAACCCTCAAGCGCATCCATCCGATGACATCACCGAGCAGGAGGCTCTGGAGCAGCTCGCAGTGCTGAGCGTGCTGGCCCGTTGGGTGGATGAGTGCGAGGTGATCCAAGCTGAGCGCGGGGAGTCCGAGCGTGTGGCCGGATGACGATTATCTGCTGCGGCTCAGCCGAGCCCACTACGCGTTCCAGTACGCGGAGGGCGGCGTCATCGACGCGCTGCACTATGCGACCGGCGAGGGCTTGGGAGTCTTGGAAACAAAGACCCCTCGCCATCTCAGCAATAAGCTGAAAGATGCCTGGGAGGGTGACCCGGTGCTAGAGCCGTTGGCCGAGAGATACGCGGAACTGGTGACCGACCGGGAACACCTGGTCCACTCCCATCCGGCGACCTTCCCCGACGGCGGAACCTCGCAGCAGCGGTTGCACCGTTACGACATCGATCACCCCACCCGGCCGAAGACCATCATGTGGATTCTGCCGGAGTGGCTGGATGAGTTCGTCGCTAAGGCGATGGCCGTGAACCGCGACATTCAGACGGCTATACGAGCCGACTACGCGTCTCACTGACAGCGACCGGCGGCTGCTGGCCTCCCTGCCTCATGCTTGGCGGTGGGAGAGCGAAGGCCAGCGGCCCCTCTCTCGCTGCCTCTCTTAGGGTGTGGCTTCCGATCTGTGCTCCTGGGTCGGCTACTGCCGCAAGGGCCACGATGTTGTGATGTTGGGCTAACGGATCGGGGCCAACACGAGGGATGCTGCTCGCGGGGAGCTGGGCGTAAGGGACTGATGGTCGGCTCGCTAGGTGCTCGCTTGCACCTGGCGGTGCGTGCGGTGGGCCGGGGCTCTTGGAGTTGTTGGGCCGCGGCAGCCAGCAGCCCTCCGGCCATTGCGCATGAGTCGATAGCGTGGCTGGCCATTGACCTGCCATGCAGCCAGGGGACGGAATTGCCGTGAGTGATGTGTGGATAGTGCTAGTGAGTGTG
This sequence comes from Acidimicrobiaceae bacterium, assembly GCA_009835735.1. Lineage (GTDB taxonomy): Bacteria > Actinomycetota > Acidimicrobiia > Acidimicrobiales > Aldehydirespiratoraceae > Aldehydirespirator. The sequence continues at coordinate 20,528 of VXWX01000162.1, read as the reverse complement.
GGTGTCGGTTGGCTGCTGTCGGTCTCCGGCCAAGTGGTGGCTCATCGTGTCGCTCGGAGGCAAAGACGACGAGACCTAATGCTGCGCGTATGTGCCGCCCTGGAGGAATTCATCTACGACTGCCAAGATGCCATCGACGACGAAGGCGACTGGAGTACCGGTGTACGAGACTTTGGGGTGCCTCTGCCGACTGGTCCCGTCTTCCCTAAGGACGTCGACTGGACGACCATTGACCAGCGCCTCGCGTATGAAGTTCTGGCGCTCCAGTCCGCGCCACGGAGGTTCGAGCAGCGCTTGGCGCACATCTTCAACGAAGTGGCTCACCCACCTGAGCGCGAGGAAGCGTTTGAGTTCCGTAGACAGAAGTGTGAAGAGATGCTCAGTGGGGCGTCGTATCTGTCGGATGCACTCCAACGGAGATGGCGCGGTAGGCGACGCAGGTAGCAGCACCGCCGCTCCGGCATGCGCCTCGATACTCAGCCGCCGCGGGACTTGACCGGAGCGCGGCCACGAACGCTACCCACACCGAGGTGCAGGCCCTCCGATCTTTCGCGCCGTTGTGACCAGCCGCGACGGGCGCGGCCTTAGCAGCGGCTCCGGACATCTGGTTTCGCGCCGCTGATCGCCGATCCACACACCAGTGGCGTCTTCAGCCTTTCGCGCCGCTGCCCCTGCAGGATCCCCGCCGTCCCCTCGGGGGGAGTACTGCAAATGTCGTGTTCGTGGGTTCCCCGTTCCTTGGGGAGGTCAAGCAACACCCCGCCACAATCGCCGCTAACTCGCTCAGAGAGAAGCCTGTCTGGGGCAACATAGGGGAGCGTCGCTGGGCTGCTCTCTGTGGCTCACGTCGGCGGGAAGGTGACTGGCGGACGGCCTAGGAGGAGCGGATCGGCCGACCAGGTGAGCGAGGCCGTTAGTTCGGTTGGCAGGACTCAGCGAGAGACCGCCAGAAGGCATCCAGTCCAGCTTCTTCACCAAGAGCGAGAGCCTCGATCCGGCGTTCGATGTCCAAGAAGTTGACCTCGGTCCAGGTCGCCTCGGACACCGCAGCGACAGCATCCCTGGAAGCGAAATAGACGTCTCTGTGGCGAGGGTTGCCGTCGGGGTTCAGAACGCTGTCCGCATGGGTCCGGCCAGCCGACGCGGCATCTTGGGCTTGTTCAAGCGTGATTGACGCCTGAGCTATCACCGTGAGGGCGGCCAGCATCTCGCGTGTGGTCTCTGCGGCTTGAAATGCTTGCCAGCCGTCAGTCTGGGTCTCGACGGCTTTGTCGACCACTGCCAGCGCTTGGGCCTCGTAGTCGGCAATGGCTGCGAGAGCTTCTTCGGGGGTGAGAACCGGCTCTGTGCCGGTTGTGTCAGGGAAGAGGTGTGGGAGGTAAACGTCGAATGACAGCGCCGTGCCTGGCAGGGGTCGCAAGGCACCATGATCCTGCGCTGCCTGAAGATCCACGCTGGCCCACACAAGGGCCGACACGTCTGGGTTGGCCGCTTCGTGGTACGCGGTCAGGGCGCGGTCGAAGGCAATTCGGCGGGCTTCATCCTGCCCACGAAGTCCGGACAAGAAGAGCCAACGAGCTGCACGGCGGACAGCCCCTTGGCCTCGCAGCCAGTCCAGTTGCTCTGCTGCGGCGTCACGATCCCTCTGAGCTTCCACTTGGTCCAGTTCGTCGGTCGAGGCGTCAAGCGTTTCAAGGGCGTCTTGAAGATCGGCCTCCGCAGCAGCGACAGCTGCTTGGTGCTCGGCCATCTCATCAAAGTCTTCTTGGACGTCACTACACCAGCCGAACCGGCCACCGAGCCGCACCGGCACCGGTTCGGGCTCAGGCCCGGGCTGGGTTGCTGGATCGGGTTCAGCGGCCCGCTCAGCGTCAGAGTCGGCCTGTTCCGGGGTGGCGCTCTCAGTGGAGTCAGAGGGCGAGTCGATGTCCTCTGTGGCGACTTCCGACACCGTTGAGGTGTCGGCTTTCAAGCCTGCGGGGTCATCTTCGGGGTCATCTCCGCCGCAGGCTGCGGCCAGCAGAGCAACGGCGAGCGTCGCAACGATGAAGCGGGCTCGGAGCATGGAAGCTTGAGAATCAGCACGCATCACGCAGCGACTCCTCCCAAGCACGGACCGCCTCGCGGCCGTCGTAACGGCGACCGGCCTGCACGGCGTCATCAAATGCCGCGGCTAGCTCGTGCTGCTCTTCATCGGTCAGGTCTCCGTCGTAGACCCACACTCGGTCGGGGTCAGTCGGGTCTATGTCGGTCACATCACGCCATCGGCTGACGGCCGTGTTCCCTGGGAAGGCGTCGTATTCGTCCCAGCCCTCTTCAACAATGTCGTCAAGGTGGACGCACCAAGCAGCAGCATCGCCACCGCCACCGCCACCGCCACCGCCACCGCCGCAGGCCGCGGCCAGCAGGCAGACGGCGAGCACCGCCAGAATGATGGAACGGATTGTTCGGGGCATGGGTGGCCCTCCCTGGTCGGCGCTAGCGCTGGTACCACCCAAACGCTTTTCTGACCTAGCCAGGGAGAGCCATGGCAGCGCTGTGGCCAACACATGGCCAGGTCATCTGACGGGGTTTCGGTAAGCCCCGGCGTTTGGGTGGCGAGCGCACGATATATCAGCCCGGAGTGACATGCCGACGCTCGGGTACTCGAGCGGCGGTGATGCCTGGCCACAGGGGCAGCGGTTCAGCGCCACCCCAATAGGGCCAACAAGCAGAAATCTCCGGCACGCGCCCGACCCCGCAAGGGGCGGGCCAAGCCAACACTCTCAGCCTGACCAACAGTCAGCGCCCACCGATCACCGGCTCTGAGCACCAGCCGAAGGCGACGGGATACAGCCACCAACCGGCGCACATGCTCATACGGTTGTAGGCGGGGAACGCCAAAGCGATCAGCTCCAAGATGAGGGCCCGGCGAGCAGTAGCTGCTGGCACCGGCGCGCCGGATCACGGTTTCGCGCCAGTGGACCAGCACAAACAGAATCGGGGCAGGTTGCGCGACTAGGGCCGCTCCGGCTCCTCAGGATTGGACATGTTCGCCTGTTCAGCGACCATCTGTTCTACAGAGCGTGCGTCAGAGGGATGGCAGAAGACCATCGGCCCGCCGACCGTCTCGAGGTAACGATTGATGGCTTGAACCCGGTCATCCGAGAGCGCTTCACGCTTGCCACCGGGAGAGTCAACCCAGTGCATCACCAACAGTTGGCGGCGACTGACCGGAACCCATACCTCGTGCGCGTTGAGCGCACCACCCGGACCATACGGCCAGGCGCTGCGCGCTGAGTACATCACCACCGGACGCTCGGGCAAGACGAAACCGCAAGACCCCTCAGCGGCCTCTACCAACGACCATCGGCGGCAGAAGAAGTAGAACGCGCACTCGTCAAGCGTCTCGTAGCTCCACAGCGCCCCCATTGCGCTCTGTTGGTCAACCTCTACCTCGAAACCGCCCGGTATTGGAGGCAACTCCCCGGCCATCTGGGCCATCTCGATGATCCTGCGCGCCACATCGGACATGGCCTGTTGAATGGGGCGCAGCGATGCCGGTGTCCTGATGAGCTGAGCGGCCAACAGGAACGACACCTCGAACCGCTTCAACCACGAGTCGGGCAGCCGCCCCTTGGCCATCTGCTTGAACGCTGGCGCTGCGTCACCCTCCAAGAGGCCGAGCACACCCTCCAGAGCGACCGTGCTCTCACCAGAGTCCATAGTGAGCGTGTAGAAGTGTGGCTCGGTAGCCGCCCGATCAGTGCTGACGGTCTCCCGAGCCTTGACGCCGGTCCCATCAATCGCCGCTACAACAAGCTCGCGTTCGCATCGCTGAGCGAACTTCTTGAGCCAGAACTCGGGAACGTAGTGCTGGTCTCTCGGGGCATCCGGCCCCGCGGCCTGAACCAGATTCTCACGCGGTCTGCGGTTACGGGGCCGCTCATTATCCGAGCGATGAGCCTCCTCCCAGTGCGGCCCCATGTCGACTAAGCGCTCGCACGCCATCGCCCCGATCAGTGCGTCCCGGTCGGCCGTATCGTCGCTGAACACATCACCGGTCATGGGTCCGTCCCAGCGCGGCTCAATCAGCGTGATCCGCTACTAGACCAGTGCATCAAGCAGGACTAGTCCAACCACGATGGCTGCTAGCGCTACAAGCATCCCTAGCCACCATCTGGCGTCCATTCTGCTGGGCATCGGCTCACCATAGCGAGCAGCGAATGTGACGAACGCTCATGCCTCCAGCCCGTCTGTGCGCCAGCGGCCACTCGTGCCGCCGCTCTTGGAGGCGGGCGTTGGGTTGTGATCCCCTGTCTCGGCCTTCCTCCTGGAGAAGGGCGTTCTAGGTGTGACGCTGTTCATCTGCGGCGATCTAGCGGCGCGGCTGGTGGGCGGCTGCCGGGTTCAGGCTGCGGGTGTGGCGGCTAGTGGTTGCTTGCGCCGGGGGCGCGTGGGGTGGGCTGACGAACAGAAATCTTCGGCACGCGCCCGCAGGGCCAGGCTTGCACTAGCTGACGGTCCACCGGCTCCCAGCTACCGCCTGGCAGCCGTCAGCGCCCGGAGATGGCGGCAAGCCCAAGGCACAAGACCTGAGAGCAGCGGCCGTTCATGGACAGTTGGATCGGGAGCGGCGCGAAATGGGGATCGGCGAGCAGCGCTCGCATGAGCGGGCGCCGGCGACATGACGTGGGTTACGCGCCGCTGTGACCTTGTGTTACGCCGCGGACATCGCTGGGCCTAGCCTCAACCTGGTGGAACAGCGACCTTGCTTGCAGGCAGGTGGCCCTGCTCCCGACGCTGAACCGCATAGCACGACAGGAGGAACTATCCATGTCGAATCGTCGCCGCTTTCGCATGCCAAGACTTGCACTTCTGACCCTGCTGGCATTGGCCTGCATGGGAGGGACTGCCGAAGCGCTAACGGGTGGTGAATCTGCTCAGGAGCCCGTGACGGAGCATCCCGTCGCAGTTGCATCGGAGCAAGCGGCCAGCCAGGGCTGGCCCAACCTGACCACGGTGATTGTGAGCGCTGCGGTCGCCGCATTCGTGTCGCTGGCTACGGTGCTGGCAACCCAGCGCCTCTCGGACCGATCCGAACGGCGTCGTCTGCGCCGCGACGTGCTGCGCAAGCTCGCTGGTCACCGATACCTGCTCCTCAGAGAGGAACGATTCGCACCTAGTGAGTTCTGGGTTGCGCTCAACGAGATCATCATCGCGTACATGGACGATGAAGGAGTCATGAAGGCCCTGGAAGAGTTCCGGTCGCACTTAGGACCAGAAAGCAAGGCGAAGGATATGGTCCCGCTCATCGTGGCGATGGCAAGGGCAGCAAGGCTGCCAGTGGACCGCCTTGACGCCAAGAAGCTGACGCATGAGTTGACGCATCCGCTTCACGCTGGTGAGCGCCCCAAGTAGCTCCCAACTGCGACCGAAGTCGACAGGGCGGCGAAAACCTGCCAACCGGCAGAGAGCTACGTTCCTGGAAGCTGGCAGCCACTTGTCTCGCTTGCTGTTGTGCCGTCACCTGTCAGCGCGTGTCTCGTCTCGGCCCCCGTGTTGGGGAACTTTGTCGGGGGCTGGTTCCCGCCAGGCTGTGAGCCTCCTCCGGGGCGGCTGGCTCGGGATGATAAGCCGAGGGGTGTTGTGGGGTGCGGGCCAGTGTCAGCCTGGCCTCGCTGGGGGCTCGGCGCGTGCCAACAATTTCTGTTCTTGGGGGCTGGTGGCTGGTGGCGGTTGGTGCTTCGGCTGGAGGAAGCCTGCACCTGTCGGCGCGTGCTGTTGGGTCATGGTGCGCTCAAAGCGTAGGTAGCAAGGGCGATTTGGAGCGCGTAGAAGAACAAGAATGTCAGCACCACCTGGCCAATGACGATTCGATGAGCCCATATGACGGCTCTCTCGTTGTTGACCAATTGTGCCGTGAGGGTTCGCACGAGGTGGCGACGCAGATGCACAAGAGCGTCCTCGCTACCGGGGTAGTGCAACAAGTCCTCGGTTTCTACCTTCTCTGCCAAGCGCCTCGCCATTCTGTGGGTGACGAACCACGCGAGGCCGTTCATCAGCGTGACAACGGTGAACACTGAGATTCCGACTTGTGCCGAGTAATCGTAGTTCAGCAGTGAGTCTGCGAGCCGAGATCGTGCTTCGTCGGACTGTGATGCGACGTAGGTGGAGACGGCAGTGATAACGAGGGCCGTGACCGCGAGGAATCCCGCAACGAGAAACTGGGACTGGCGCTGCGCGCTGGCGAGTTGGGCATCTTGTTTGCTTCGATTCTCGCGGGCCTCAAAAAGGATTTGGCCCCAAACCTCGGCGGTGTCCTTTGAGGCTTGACCGTTGGACATTGCGCGACTCCCTTCGGTCCGAGACGAAGAGTTCAACCTCTAGCAGGCTCCAGGGACGATTGCCTGTCGCTGAGGCTGTCAGCGGGCTGCGGCGCGTGCGGGGGTTTTGTTCTTGGGGCCGATATTCGGAGCTTCTGGGCCTGTGATCGGTCGGCGATCCGCCCCCGAGGTTGATCGTCGATGGCACCACTACCGGAACCCGGCAGGTCACAGCGGCGCGAAAGTCGATCCTCGACGAGGTGCTGAGTGTCGAACGGGTTTCGCGCCAGCGATCATTCCGAGATCGGCCTGGTCGTCGATGCTTTGTTTCGCGCCGCCAGGGTCGGCCCTTGACACCCGGTCGCTGGCGGTTGGGACTGCAATTCGATGGCCTCGGGCTGGGCTCCCCGGTCGCGGCAAGAAACGTCTGCGAGCCTGTTGGAATGAACTCGCAGACCTCTTCGACAGAGGTGAGCATCACCGACCAACTAGCGGCTGCGGGTGAACTCGCTGACCTGCTGTCCAGCCCGGACGCCGACAGCCGAATATGCGCGCTGCTCATCGAGCAGGTCAACACGGCAGTTGGACAACAGATGTTGAAGGTGATGGTCGACGAATGGGCACAAGAGCGCTACCTCGGCAGCCTCTGCCTGCTGAGAGAGCGAGCATGGGATGGGCACGACGACGGGGAGCTGTGGCCCGTGACGCTGCGGATGTTGGCAGGCCTCGGCCTGACCGTGGGGGCCACAGCCGCAGATGGCATCGTCGGGGTGATGCAGCCCACCAAGCAGGCCCCATCCCCACACCCAGACCCGCTCTGGGTGTGCATCGCGTGCCGTACCGCCAACCCGATGTGGCTGGAGACCACCGACAATGACGGCATCGTGATGGAGATGTGCTCTGTTTGTCTCACGCCGGACACCAGGGTGGACCTTTACCCGATGTCTCCCCGAGAGCCAATTTTGCTGTCCGAGCCTGAGCCCACCACGCAGCAGCAGAGCCTCTTCTAGCACGAGCGCCAGCGGCCACTGGTGCTGATGCTGGGGCTGCGCTACCGCTTCGGCGCGTGCTGGGGAAGGTAGACAAGGGAAATGGAACTCATCGCCGGTGGGGGTGTCTCCATCGTGTGTTCGCTGCTGCTGTGGTTCTTTCTGCCGCGGGGGGTGGTGCTGACCAGCACCGAGCTGAGCTACGAGGAGATATTTGGGGGGTCTGACGACGAGCCCGACGACGAGTGGCCCGATGACGAGATGATCGGACATGGGGGCTTCTGGCGAGTCAAGAACGAGTCACCTCTGCCGGTGCGGATCCTGAAGGCCACCGTTAGGGGATTGGCGACCTACAACGAAGCCACGGGCAAGCTCGATGAGATAGACGTGACCGACAGTGACGATGACTACCTGATCCTCGACACCGAAGGCGACCCTGCTTGGCGCGGGTACATCGTCGACCCCGGCAACACCTTCACAGCCAGCGTCGGCATCAACACCGACCTGTTAATCAGGTACCGGCGCGCCGGATGGTCGGGTGTGCTGGAGCGCCGCCAGCTGTCGATATTTGGCGGACTCTAGAACAGCCACCGAGACGCTCCCTCGGGCCCCGGGGAGCACCGCTGTCAGCAGAACGTTGGGTGGGTAGCGTCGCTCGCAATGGCCGAGGAGAAGCCCCGAGCAGACGAGCAAGCCGCTGCTGACGCCATCTGCGCTGTTGAAGATGTGGAGCAGTGCGAGCGGCTGGTGCCGTCAGGAAGCGTGAAGACGCCCGACTGGCGGGTGCTCATGTCCGATGGACGCGTCGCCGATGTAGAGGTCACGCTCTGCACCGACGAAGCAGGGGTCCGGTTCATGCAGTCGTTCTCGCCTCGCGGTTCAGCCCGGCGCTGGCCGGACGAGCGGTTGTCCTATGTGTGGACCGTCATCGCGACGGATCACACCCCCACCGCCAACAGACACCTTCCTCTCCATGAGTTGATGAACGCGGTGTGTGATGTTCTGGTGTCAGTGGAAGGCAGGAGCTACTCGCCTCAGCAGATGAGGGGTGCGGCCGATACGGTGTTGCGCCTCGACCCGGAGATGATGCGCTGCTGCGGCGGCACCCGATCCGTCGATGTGGTGAAGGTGCCTCAGCATGTGGGGAGCGGGCGCGGGGCGGTACGCACCTATGGCAACGCCCCCCAGGGTGGGCGTGTCGACTACCGGCGGCTCATCCCAGTGATCCAGGAGTGCATCAACGCCAAGGCCGGCGAAGCGCAACTGGACAACGCCCCCGATCTGAGGTGGCTGGCCGTGATGCTTGAAATGGAGCCAGCATCGTTGCTCAACGAGTTCTTCGGTCCCGGCTCGCCGTCACCTCACCCCAGCATGGACGCCATCACCTTTGACTACTTCCACGAGGTGTGGGTGGTCGCCCAGTCGCGTGGTGGAGAAGACAACGCTGAAGAGACTTACACCGTGCTGCGCCTGTTCAAGCCCGGCGACAGCCAAGAGCGCCACATAGTTCCACGCTCCTAGACCCCTGGCGGCTACGGGGTCGCCGATCCGGCTCAGCCCTCGATGGGCTCGATTATCGGCTCGTCCCCCTCGTTGGGGAAGTTGACCAGCAGACCGGCCTTGATGTTCATGTTGCGCAGATAGGCCCCGAGCTGAGCCCGCATGGCTTTCGACACCTTGTCAACTGACTTCAGCTCAATCACGAGATCATCGAGAACCAGGAAGTCCAACTTGTGCTCACCGACCCGTTGGCCCCGGTAGAAGACCTCCCGAGTGTGTTCGATCTCGTAGGCGATGCCCAGCTCGCGAAACTCAATCGCCATCGCCTGCTGGTAGACGCTCTCCAGATAACCGCCACGAAGCTCCGCGTAGACCTTCTTGGCGATCCCTTCAACAGTGGTTCTCACGTCGCTATTCATCGCGCCCTCTCTCGTTGACTGTCTGACCGACCGGATGGCTGGGCCAGCTATCACGGGCACCCGTCCGAGCCCCGCTTTGGACACTAAGCGTGAGGTGCGACAGCGAGCATGGAGCGTCCCCGGTCAGTGTCAGGCTGCGCCGTTAGCGCGTGCAGCAGTTCGTTGTGGGGTTGAGCGGGTCCGGGAGTTGTGAAAGTGATCGGCTGCCCCGCGGCAGCTGTGGCAGCGGTTTCGGCGGAGAGAGTCTTGTGTGTTGGGTCATGTGAACGGGATGTGGGTCCATCCCTCGGCGGGGGTGCATCGCCACATACCCCACTTGCGCGGGTCGTCTCCGTCGTGGATTGCTACCCACACGGTGTCCAGGCCGCAGAGTTCTGGCACACGGTCCGGGGAGCGTCCCGCTGCCATGGCGACAGGCGGAGCTTGGCTGTTGGGGCCGGGTTCAAGCCATACGAACAGGTGCGCCTCGGAGGCTCCCGTGGTCTTGGCTCTGTGCAACAGCTTGGCAGCCTTGAGGCCGATGTGACGTTCTGCCGCGGCTGGTATCTCATCACCAACCGATACTGGCGAGACCCAGCGCACTAGGTACACCATCCCACCGTCCTCGGAGGCTGCTGGGCCTTGGGGGTTGACCGCGACGATTTGGAGGGCACTCAGCTTCTCTTGGAGAGGTGTAACAGGGCCGCGCAGAGGAATGAAGGTGACATCCGCGCCTGTCTGCTCTACCTCTTCAAGGAGCGCAGGAACCTCGCGACGAAGCTGCCTCAACAGGTCGTTGATGCGCTTGCCGACACGATTTCCACCTGCGGGGGCATTGATCACGACGCTGTAGTCGTTCCTCAGGCGGGAGAAGCGCCAGTCTTGCTTCTTCTCCCTATCGAGGATGCCCTGGAACTCGTGGTCGTCTTGTGAGGTCTGGCGCGTTATCTCCAGAGCGATGACGGAGGCGTCGGGCAGCACGATGTCATAGTCGTGTTTGTGCGGGGCGACTCTCGTATCGCGCCAGTGAGGTGAACCTCCGACTACGGAGGCAACAAGGTCAGCTGCTTCGCGCTCGTTGTGTGCTGGCTCGGCTTCGTTCATGGCAGCGGACGGTAATACCCACCGGTTGCTGAGGGCGCCAGCGGCTACTGGTGCCGTGTTCTCATGCCGATGACTGTCGCACTGCGACGCTGCCTCGGCTGAGGGCCGCAGATTTCTGGCAGATGTTCAGAGCAAACCAACAGGAAGCCCATCCCCTAAGCGTGAAGGGCTGGATGTGTGTGGCTGTGAGCCGGTGGACCGTCGACCAGTGGGCGCTTGGCCCACCTCTGGCGGGGTTGGGCGCGTGCCAAGAAAGAGAATTCTCGGGCTGAGGGGCTGGTGGCCGTGCTTCTGTGCTCTGGCGCGAAGAATTGTGGCGCGAAAGGTGTCACACCGCACTGGTGTGGGCCCAGAACTTCGCGCCGCTGTGAAGTGCCGATATCTAGAGCGGGCTGCGGGATGTCGGCCGCCGGAGGGTTCGCGCCACCGCCTAACCGTTGGAGCACCTCCCCTGACGTGGCCTTTCGCGCCACATCCGCCCTGTGTTACTCACCTAAGATTGGGCCATGAGCAGCACCGCAGCACCGGCGGCGATCTCTATCCCACAGTCTCTCGCTGAGTGCCGAGTCGAGGTACTCGCTGACGACACACGGCTCGTGCTGGCACCCGAGCCCGACCGGGACGGCCGTGAGGTGAGGCTCGCTTCCTGGCGGTGGGATGCTGCCGAGCACTGGTGGCGGGGATTCTGGTCGGAGCAATGGCATTTCTGTGCTCATGAGCAAGATGTCCGCGATGCGCTTGACGCCGACCTGAGGGCGGGCTTCGTCACGGTCTGATCCCGGCGAGAAAGTGGCCCAAATATGGGGGTCACTTCGACCGTTTGGCCTACTGCTTGTTACATCGAAGATCTGAGTCTGAGATAAACAAGCAGGTCAGCTACGGTTTTTGTCCTCTATTTCCGCGGAGAGTATGGGATTCGAACCCATGGTGACCCGGAGGCCACAACGGCTTTCGAGGCCGCCCCATTCGTCCGCTCTGGCAACTCTCCGCCGCAGAGGCTACCGGCGGGCCTACCGGTCGGCTTCGGAGCCCCTCAGGTCCGAGAAGAAGTCCTGCAGGAGGGCGGCGCACTCGCCGGCCCGCACACCCGGCACCACCTCGAACTCGTGGTTGAGCCGGGGGTCGGCGCCCAGGTTGTAGAGCGAGCCGAGAGCGCCGGCCTTGGGGTCGTCGGCGCCGTAGACGACCCGGCCCACCCGGGCCTGCTGCAGCGCGCCCGCGCACATGGGGCACGGCTCCAGGGTCACGGCCACCGTGGCCCCGTCCAGGCGCCAGCCGCCCACGTGGGTCGCGGCGTCCCGCAGGGCGAGCATCTCAGCGTGGGCAGTGGGATCGCCGGCGCGCTCCCGCTGGTTGTGGCCCCGGGCGACCACCCCGCCGTCGTGCCACACCACCGCGCCCACGGGCACGTCGCCGTGCGCAGGGGCGGACCGGGCCTCGGCCAGGGCCAGCTCCATGAGCTGCTCGTCCGTCACGACGCTCCCAAGACGTGCGAGACCAGGATCACGGGTCGATGTCGTTGGCCATCAGATCGGCCATCAGCGCGGCCGCGGCCACCGTGAGCGGGCCGTCCACGACCGGCAGTTCGGTGCCGTCGATGCGAGCGATCGACTGGACCGCCCGGGTGGAGGAGGCCAGGAAAGCCTCGGGAACGCGGGGAAGCTCCTCAACGGGCAGGTGCGTCTCGGTCACATCGAGCCGCTCCAGCAGCAGCGCCCGGGTGACTCCGGCCAGGCAGCCGGTGTCCAGCGGCGGCGTGTGCAGCCGCGCCCCGTCGGACCAGAAGATGTTGGAGCCGGTGCCCTCGCTGACACGGCCCCGGGTGTCGGCGAAGATCGCCTCCGACGCGCCCCGCTCCCGGACGACGTCGAGCGCCAGCACATTCTCGGCGTAGGAGGTCGTCTTGACGCCGGCCATGGCGCCCCGCTCGTTGCGGGCGAAGGGCACCACCGCCACCGCGGTGCCGGGCGGGTAGTCGGGCGGCCGGTTGCCGGCGATCACGATGGCCGAGCCCCGCGCCCCGCTGCGCCCCGATCCCAGCGGGCCGCCGCCGCTGGTCGCCGTGACCCGCACGATCCCGGCCGCGGGCGCGGCGTCGAGGCACCGCGCGATCGCGGCCCGCAACTCGTCGTCGCTGTAGGGGCATTCGAAGCGCAGCGCCCGGGCCGAGCGGCGCAGACGCTCAAGATGCCGGCGCACCGCAAAGGCGGTCACCCCAGCGCCGTCGGGAATAACCAGCAGCGTCTCGAAGACGCCGTCGCCCACGATCACGCCGTGGTCGTCGGCCCGCAGATGCGGGTGGTCTGGCTCGACCATGTGTCCGTTCACCCACACGGCTTGCGCGCTCACGGCTCCGAACCTACCGGCGGGAGCGAGATCGGGGTCCCCGACTCCGCTGCTGGCAAGAATCTCTGAAATCTGCGGCGCCGGGCGGCGATACTGGGAGTGATGAGATCCTGGATCAGACGGCACTGGCGCTGGGCGTTCCCGGCAGGGGTGGTACTGGCGGGGGTGGGAGCCTGGCTGGTGTTCGGCTTCTTCGCCTTCCAGACATACTTCCAAGACGACGAGGTGGACGAGGCGCTCCCGTTCTTCACCGCGGGCCCGGCCCCGTCGGGCCTCGCAGGCGACGAGACGACCGAGGACATGGCGGACGCCATGAACGACGCCATGGCCGAAGACGACATGCCCATGGTCGACGAGGTCGACGAGCCCATGCCCGATATGCCGGGGCCGGCCACGTCGCAGGTCCCCAAGCCCGGCGTCGAGGCGTCCGAACCGGCTGAGCCCGCCACCGAAACCGAGCCCGCCACCGAAACCGAGCCCGCGGAGGAGACCCAGCCCACCGAGACTGAGCCCGCCACCACACAGGCGCAGCCGCAGATCATCGTGGAGGCTTCCGGATCGTTCATCGACCGCTCGCATCCCACCGAGGGCAGCGCAGTGGTGCTGGGCGACGGCAGCGGTCAGCGGTTCCTGCGGTTCGAGGACTTCCGCACCGACAACGGGCCCGACCTGAACGTGTACCTGTCGGCCGCCCCGACCGACGCGCCGGCCGGCCAGTTCGACGATGACTTCGTCGACCTCGGCGACCTCAAGGGCAACGTCGGCGCTCAGAACTACGAGATCCCTGTCGGGCTCGACCTGGACCACTACTCCACGGTGGCGATCTGGTGCGTGCGCTTCGGGGTGGTCTTCGGCGTAGCCGAGCTCACCGCCGGCTGAGGGTCGTTTCGAGCAGGAAAGACGAGCCGGGCGAGGGGTCCACGCCCAGCCCTGTCAGCTCGACGGCGAACCAGTCCTGGCTTCCGTCGGCCGGTTCGAGTCGGGCTACCACCAGCGTCGGCGTGCGGTCGGAGGTCAGCCAGGCCACCGAGCCGGAGTCGTCGGACCACCGCGGGCGGCCGTAGCCGCCTCCGTCCAGCAGGCGCAATCGGTCGGTCTGCCGATCGAACAACCACGCCGGGCTGGTGTCGTTGAGCAGCCAGCGACTGTCCGGTGACACCGATATGCCGGCCAGTTCGGCCACGAAGTCCTCGGGCAGCTCGGTGACCCGGCCGGTGGCCGCCTCCACGGCCACCACGATGCAGGAGAGGTCCTCGTCGCAGCGCTGCTCCACGCGCAGCCGGTCGCTCGCCGCGAGCAGCCTGTGCTCGCTGACAACCTCGAACCCCTCGAGCTTCGGCTGGAATGTCCGGCCCACGGGGGGAGTCACGAACACTCCGGCGCCGTGGACCGCCAGCACGTCGGAGCCCGACGGCGCTTCCAACTCGCCGGTCAGGACGCCATAGCGCTGCCAGGCATTCAGCCGTACGGAGCCGTCGGGCCCGTCGGGTCGGCTGATCACCCAGTACTCGACCAGCGGTTCGGCCGAGGGCACCAGCTCCGCGCCGGTGGTGATGAGCACCGCGGTCGGTGGATCATCCGCCAATGACACGCCCACGGTGCGCCGGCCGTCGGTGAGCAGCACCAGGCCATCGAGCAGAAGCACCGACCCGAACGGTTCGACGGGCACTCTTTGAAGCGCTCCGGTCGCGAGGTCCACCATCGCCACATGGCGGCCGCTCAGGTACATGAGCCGGCCGTCCAGGTCGCTGAACCGGCCAGCGGGAGCAGCGTCTCGGGGCTCAGCGCCCTCGGAGGCGACCTCGGTGCTGGTCTCGGGCTCCCGGAGCACGGCAGTGGTGGTCGGCGCCTCGAAGCTGTCCTCGTCGACGGGGTCGGCGTCGGGGTCGCCGGCCTCGGGGCCGTCGTCGCTGGTGAGACTGAGCAGCCACAGAACGACGACCAGCACGGCCAGCACCCCGATGAGTCCCCCAGCAGCACGCCATGACCGTTCGTGTTCGCCGCGGTCCGGTTGGTCGTCGCGGCTGTCAACCGGTGCCGCGTCCATGCCGCGAGGCTACGGGTTCGGCGCAGCCGGCAGGGGCGGCTCGGCCGCGAAAAGCCTGTCCCGGACATCGCGGTACCGGGCCCGCAGAAGTCCGTGGCCGGTTGGGAGTTCGGGCTCGAATGCGTCGCCGGTGCCGAGCGCCCAGCGCTGGGCGATCTCGTCGACGGGCTCGGCCGCAAGGATGGCCGCGGCCTGGACTGCCGCGCCGCTGGCGACCAGTTGCTTGTCGTGGGGCACGACGATGACGCGGCCGGTCAGATCGGCGACCCGCCGCCGGTAGGCGGGCGACTGGGATCCGCCGCCGATCAGGAACGTTCTGCCGCCCGTGTCCACCCCGTGGGCGCGCAGGACGTCGATCCCTTCGAGCAGGCCGCAGACCACCCCGTCGAAGGCCGACAGCGCCAACTGCTCGCGGGTCGTTCCGCTCTGGAGCCCGCCCCAGTATCCGGTGGCGTCGGGCAGGTTCGGCGTGCGCTCGCCGTCGAAGTAGGGCACCAGCACCGGACCGAGGTCCTCACCGATCCCGGCCAGGGCCAACTCCGAGAGCTGCTCGGGAGCGACGCCGAGCCAGCCGGCCACGGCGTCGGTCACCTTGGCCGCGTTGACGGTGCAGACCAGCGGCAGGAAGTTGCCGGTGGCGTCGGCGAATCCAGCGATCGTGCCGGTGCTGTCGCTCGTCGGCGTGTCGCTGGTGGCGTAGACGGTTCCAGACGTGCCGATCGAGATGGCGATGTCGCTGGGGCGGAGCCCGAGCCCGAGCGCGGCCGCCATGTTGTCGCCGCTCCCCGGCCCGACAACCGCGCCGGGCCCGAGTTCCAACTCGGCGGCCACCGCCGGTGTGACGGTGGCGGCTGCTTCGTCGTGCCTCAGGACGCGGGGCAGCCTTCCCAGCCAGGTGTCGGGCTCGTCGACTGCCTGCCCGAGCAGCTCCGATCGGTACTCGTTGCCCGATGGGTCGAACCAGCCGGTCCCCGAGGCGTCGCCGCGGTCGGTGACGTGCTCGCCGGTGAGGCGCCAGGTGAGGTAGTCGTGGGGCAGCATGACCTTGTCGACTGCCGCGGCCAGCTCGCGCTCGTGCTCGAGGAACCAGGCCAGCTTGGTGATGGTGAACGAGGCGACCGGCACCGATCCGCAGGTCGCGGCCCACCAGCCCGCTCCGGCCGCGGCGACGAGCCGCTCGGACTGCTCAGATGACGTCAGGTCGTTCCAGAGCTTGGCCGGGCGGACGACCTCGTTGCCGGACATGAGTACGAGTCCGTGCTGCTGGGCGCCGACGCTGATGGCTCGGATCTGGGCGGCGTGCTCAGCCAGTTGCCCGAAGCAGCCGGTGAGGGCACTCCACCAATCGGTGGGGTCCTGCTCGCTAACCGGAGGGTTCGTCGGAGTGTGGGGCGATGTCGCACTGGCCACAAGCCTTCCAGAGTCGATGTCGCGCAGAACGACCTTCGTCGCCTGGGTGGAGGAGTCGACGCCGGCCACAAGGGTCATGGGCACGAGTCTTCCACCACGGATGGGACGGTTCCGGGCAGAAGTTGAGAATGATTCTCATTATCGCTACCGTGCAGCCGGACCGATCAGAGGAGGCTCGCCGCATGGCGCATCGAACATCACCCCTTACCCACCGCACGAAGTTGGCCCAGTGTGTCGGCATTGCGGTCGTCCTAGTGGCGCTGGCTGCCTGTGGAGGGGAGTCGGAAACTGCGACCACCGAGGCGCCGACCACCGAGGCGCCGACCACGACGGCCGCCCCCGCCACCACCGAGGCGCCAACTACCACGGCTGCCCCTGCCACCACCGAGGCGCCGACCACGACGGCCGCTCCCGTCACCACTGCGGCACCTTCGCTGACTGTCACCGACGGCAGCGGGCGGGAGATCACGCTCGACCGTCCTGCCGAGCGGATCGTGTGCGTCCAGGACAACTGCACCGACCTGACATCGGATCTCGGAATCGTGCCGGTCGCCCAGCATCGCGGTGGTGAGTGGGGCACCGCGGCCGCCTACTACGGCACCGCAGCCGCCGACATCCCCGTTCTCGGCGATCGCACCTCCGTAGAGGAGGTGGCCGCCTTCGAGCCCGACCTCATCATCGGCCGGGTCGGCGAAGAGGAGGTGCGCGACGCGCTTGAGATGGTTGCCCCGGTCTACCTCGTCGACATCGGCGGCGTCCAGACCCTCAAGGAGGGATGGACCGATATCGGCATCCTGACCGGTAGGCAGGCTGAAGCGGAAGAGGCCATCCACCGGTTCGAGCACAACGTCGAGCACCTCGCTGAGGACCTCCCCGCGGATGCCGTCAACACGCGAGTGGCGGTCGGATTCGGCGACACCAACTGGATGATCTGGGATTCCTCCTCGTTCTGCAGGTTCCTCCACGACGAGGGTGCCGGCACGTGCGTCTTCCCCGCACAGCCCGAGTCCGAGTACGGCTCTCCGGACAGCGAGTTCGCATGGGAGTTCATCGTCGAGGCCGACCCCGAGGTCTGGGTGATGATCACTTGGGAGGGCAGCGCCCGCGCCGACTCGGTCACCGAGCCGGCATGGCTCGAGACAACCGCCCACCGGGAGGGCCGCATCTGCAATGAGGACTCAGCAGGTTCCTTCGGGCATGGACTGCTGATGCTCCAGTGGGCCTATCAGTGCTACCTGAACGCAGGATGGCCGAGTATCTACGATCATCCGGGCGACCTTGCCGTGTGGCTGCCAGAGGACCACTGAACGACCCCGAGCACCGAGCCCACGCGACGATGGAGGGCCGCCGATCACGGCGGCCCTCCATGACCTGAGAGGGAGCCTCGCTGTACCGGAGCCGTCGTCGGACGCAGGCGGTCACCGTTGTGATCGTCCTCGCCTGCCTGGCCGCGGGAGTGGTGCTCTGCTCCCTGGCGTGGGGGACACCAACTCTCTCGGTGGGACAGGTTGTGGGCGCCCTGCTCGGTTCAGCGGGCGTGGAGGACAGCCACCGCTTCATCGTGCGCAATCTCCGGCTTCCCCGTGTCATCGGGGGAGCGCTGGCCGGCGGAATGCTGGGTGCCTCGGGCGCGGTGATGCAGGACACGCTCCGCAATCCCCTGGCCGGACCGGAGCTGATCGGGGTGTCCGCCGGAGCCTCCTTGGCCGTGGCCACCATCGTGGCATTCCGGCTCCCGTTTCCCGGGATCGCCTTGCCCATCGCCGCCCTGGCGGCCGGGCTCATCACGGGGACGCTCATTCTCTCCCTGGTGAGCCTCAAGTCGAACCCGATGCACATGCTGCTGGTGGGAGCGGCACTCACCGCCCTGATCAATGCGCTGGTGATCGCGGTGATAACGCTGGCGCCCAATTTCGGCGGTGTCTCCATCATCTACCGCTTCTTGGTGGGAAGTCTCTCGGACGTCCAGTGGGACGAGATCCGTCTGGCGGCGCCGTGGACAATCGCTCTTCCGCCGGTGATCCTGCTGGCGGGGCGCCGCTTGAACATCCTGAGACTCGGCGATGAGGTAGCCGAAGGTCTGGGTGTCGGAGTCCGCCGTACCCGGGCGGTGCTCTTCGCAACGTCGGTCCTCCTGGTGGCGCCGGTGGTCGCCATCGCCGGCCCGATCGGCTTCATAGCCCTTGTCTCGCCCCACATCGTCCGCCGCTTGCTGCGAACATCCGACGCCCGGGTGGTGATGCCGGTGGCTGCCGTGACAGGGGCAGTACTGGTACTGGCGGCTGATGGAGCGGCCCGCCTCGCGCTGCATCCCCACGAGGTGGCGGTCGGGCTCTGGACCGCTCTCCTCGGGGCTCCGGTGCTTCTCGTGTTGATGCAACGGGGCATCTTCGGGAAGAGGCCATCGGCATGACCGTCGCAGCTGCCGGGCTCGCCCGACGGACGCGGGCGGCCCGCTCAAACCTCCGCTATCGCTGGTCGGTTGCTGTGCTGGCCGTCGTGCTCGTCGCCCTCATGCTGCTCTATGTGATGTTGGGGCCCGTGCTGTTTGCTCCCGACCTGGTCATCAAGGCCCTTGCCGGTCAACCCGAAGAGCCCCTGCACCGCATCGCCGTGCGGGAAGTGCGCCTGCCGCGAGTCTTGATGGCAGGCCTAGCCGGAGCGATGCTGTCGTCGTCCGGAGCGTTCCTCCAGTCGGTGCTCAGGAACCCGCTGGCGGCTCCGGCCACGGTCGGCATCACCCAGGGCGCGGTCCTGGGGGCGGTCCTTGCGTTGGTGCTCACCTTCGGCTCGGAGGGTGCGCTCGACGATCTCAACACCTTGGTTCCTATGGCCGCAATGGCGGGGGGCCTCGCGGCCGGCGGCCTGGTGTACGGGCTCAGCTACCGTCGAGCGGGCGCCGACCCCCTGCGGCTCATCCTGACCGGGGTCGTTGTGGCGGCCGCACTCTCGGCGGCCACCTCGTTTCTCGTGCTCCTGTCCGGCAGCCATACCGACTCGATCATCAGGTGGCTGGTGGGCTCGCTCAGCACCAGAACCTGGGAGCACCTGAGGTTTCTGGTTCCGGTGGCGGTCCTGGCCGTTCCTTTGGTGGTGGCTGCCATTCCGGTGGGCAATGTTCTCCAGCTGGGAGATGCATCGGCAGTCAATCTGGGCCTTCGGGCCGAACTCGCCCGGGCGGGTGTGCTCACTACTGCGGTAGTGCTGGCCGCCGGCGCCGTGTCGGTCGTCGGAGGGATCGCCTTCTTGGGAATGATGGGACCGCACCTGGCCCGGACTCTGGTCGGACCCGATCTCCGTCGACTGGTGGTTTGTTCGGCCCTGGTCGGTGCCATCATCCTCGTTGCCGCTGATCTGATGGCCCGGACGTTCTCGCTCGACTGGATCCCACTCCTCGGTATTGAGACCGAGAGCGGCAGCCGCGTCCCCGTAGGCGCCTTCACGGCCTTGGTGGGTGCGCCGTTCTTCGTCTACCTGTTGAGGGCGCGTGCGTGACTGACACCGATCCGACCATCAACCACCCGTCGATCCGGGCCGACCGCGTCTCGGCTGGCTATCGAGGTCATGAGGTTTCGCGGCGCCTCAGCCTGAGCATCGAGCGAGGCAGCCGGACAGCGCTGGTCGGTCCCAACGGGTCGGGCAAGAGCACCATTCTCAAGACCCTGGCCCGGCTCATCAAGCCGCTGTCCGGCGCGGTCTATCTGAACGGCGAGGACATCGGCCGCCTTCCCACCCGCGAGGTTGCCCGCCGGATGGCGATTCTCCCCCAAGTTCACGAGGCGCCTCCGGAGCTCACCGTACTGGAGTTGGTGTCACAAGGTCGGTTTCCTCATGTCGGTGCGCTCAAGATGCTCCGCCACACCGACGACGAAGCAGTCCAGGAGGCCATCCGACTGACCCGTCTCGAAGATCTGATGGACCGTCCGGTGGACACTCTCTCGGGTGGGGAGCATCAGCGAGCCTGGATGGCGCTGGCGCTCGCTCAGCAGACCGACCTTCTGCTCCTCGACGAGCCGACGACGTTTCTCGACGTCGGGCATCAACTCGATCTGCTACGGCTGGTGTCCCGCCTGAACAAGGACCAGGGAGTCACAGTCGTGATGGTGCTCCATGACCTCAATCACGCCGCCCGATTCGCCGATCGGATGATCGCCGTCTTGGACGGCGAGGTTGTAGCCGACGGACCACCGACCGAGGTGCTGACGCCGGGACTGCTGCGGGAGTGTTTCGGGGTGGAGGCCTCGGTGATAAGGGATCCCCGGACCGGCGCACCGATGTGCATTCCTCACACCACGATCTCATCCGGTAACGATGACCAAAGATAGAGCATTCCCCTAGCAAAACACCACGTCAAAGAGCACATTCATGTGTGCCTTGCGCGGAGGGTATGGGATTTGAACCCATGGAGGCTCTCGCCTCACACGCTTTC
>VXWX01000147.1 GCA_009835735.1 Acidimicrobiaceae bacterium | reverse complement strand
CTCCGTCGAGCCAGCCGGCGTTGGCCGAGCCCTCGCGGGTCAGCCCGACCGGGTTGAGGTGGCGGGAGTAGATCTCGTCGTAGTTCCCGACCTGGGCGATCACCTGGTAGAAGGCGTCGGGGGCCAGGCCCATGTTCGACTGCTGCTCGTCGTCGGCTGCGCCCAGCAGGCGGGCCGCCTCCGCATCGGGCGGGCTGGCCGCCATGTCGGCCACGTTGGCCGAGGTGATGCCCTTCTCATCGGCGATGACGGTGGCGTACACGGTCCAGTTCACCACGTCGGCGAAACGGGACTGGTTCTGACCGTACGTCGGGCCGAGGGGCTCCTTGGAGATCGGCGTGGCCGGGAAGATCACCCAGTTCTCACCAGCGGGCTGCTGGTTGGCCTTGCGTCCGACCAGGGCCGAGCCGTCGGTCGTGATCACGTCGCAGGCGCCGTTGATGAAGTTCTCAGTGACCTGGTCGAAGTCCTCGAAGGTCGTGAGATTGATGTCGATCCCAGCGGCGTCGGCGGCGTCGGCGATGTTCTGCTCGGTAGTGGTACCGGCGTTGGTGCACACGACCGCGCCGGCGATGTCGACCACCTGGGACGCTCCCGAGAAGCCGTCGCCCTCACGGGCCATGAGCTGCTGGCCGTCGTAGTAGGTGGTGGGACCGAAGTCCATGCCCACCTCGGTGTCACGGCTCTGGGTCCAGGTGGTGTTGCGCATCAGCACGTCCACCTCGCCCGTCTGCACCGCAGTGAACCGCTCAGCCGCGGTCAAAGGAGTGAAGACGACCGCTTCGGCGTCGCCGAACAGCGCCGCGGCCACCGCCCGGCAGTAGTCGGCGTCGAAGCCGGTCTGGGAGCCGTCGGGCTGGGTCTCCGAGAACGCCACCGCGGAACCGGAGACGCCGCAGTTCAGCTCGCCGCGAGCCAGGACCGTATCAAGTAGGTCCCCATCCTGGGTGTCGTCGACGACGTCCTCCACTGTCGTGGTGGGCGCGTCAGGCTCGTCATCGCCGGTCGCCGGGGCCGCCGTCTCAGTAGGCGCCGTTACCTCGGCGTCGCCGTCGTCGTCACCGCATGACGCGGCGATCAAGGTCACAGCAAACAGCACGGCAAGCGCGCGCCATAGCAGTGCTTTGTTGTTGGTCACTGGTTCCCTCCGTGGGCTGGTTGTCAATGACGCTGCCACGGTATTGGCTTGGAGCGCGTCTTTCAAGCTCCGGTAGGACAGTAGTGTGAACAATCACTCAGCCGATCCGGTGCATGCTCAGCGGGCCGGCGGGGCGTAGATCAGGCCCCCGTCGCGCCAGCTCGCATTGATCGAGCCAGCCCGGGTGAGGCCGGCCGGCTCCAGGTGCCGGCCGAGGATCTCGCCGTAGTTGCCCACCTGGGAGATCGCCTGGTAGAAGGCGTCGTCCTCAAGACCCATGGCGTCCTGAAGCACGCCCTCGCCGCCGAGCAGGCGGTTCGCCTCCGCGTCGGGCGGGTTGGCCGCCATCTCGGCCACGTTGGCGGAAGTGATGCCCTTCTCGTCGGCGATGATGGTGGCGTACACAGCCCAGTTCACGACGTCGGCGAAGCGCGACTGGTTCTGGGGGTACACCGGGGCGAGAGGCTCCTTGGAGATCGGCGTGGCCGGGAAGATCACCCACTCCTGGTCGTCGGGCTGCTGCTTGGCCTTGCGCCCGGCCAGCGCAGAGCCGTCGGCGGTGATCACGTCGCAGGCTCCCTGGATGAAGTTCTCCGTGATCTGGTCGAAGTCCTCGAAGGTCGTGACGGTGATGTCGATCCCGGCCGCGTCGGCCGCATCGGAGACGTTCTGCTCGGTCGTCGTCCCGGCCAAGGCGCACACCACCGCCCCGGCGATGTCGGCCACACCCGAGGTCGGCGTGAAGCCGTCACCCGCCCGGGCCATGAGCTGCTGGCCGTCGTAGTAGATCACCGGTCCGAAGTCCAGGCCCAGCTCCGTATCGCGGCTCTGGGTCCAAGTGGTGCTGCGAATGAGCACGTCGATGACACCGGTGTGGAGGGCCGTGAAGCGCTCCCCCGTGGTGAGCGACACGAACTCCACCGCCCCGGCGTCGCCGAACAGAGCCGCCGCCACCACCCGGCAGTAGTCGGCATCGACCCCGACCACGCTGCCGTCGGGCTGGGTCTCCGAGAAGATCACCCTTGTGCCCGACACGCCGCACACCAGCTCGCCTCGGCCGAGGACATGGTCGAGCATGTCAGTTGGGAAGCGGTCCACATGGATGTCGAGCGGCGTCACCTCCGTTGTGGTGGCCTCGGCGGTTTCGGAGGTGGTCGCTTCCTGCGGCGCCGGAGCGTCGGCGCGGTCGGGTTCACCGCATGACCCGAGTGCAATCGCGGCCGCGACCAGCGCCACCGCAAGTCGTGCGCCGGACATGCAGACCCTTCCCTGCTCCTACAGGTACTGGCCGGTCTGCACCCTCTCGATGGAACGGCCGCCGGAGGCGATGTCCTCCTCGTCGCTGGACACGAGGGTGCGCACGAACACGATGCGCTCGCCCTTCTTGCCCGATATCCGGGCCCAGTCGTCGGGGTTGGTGGTGTTGGGCAGGTCCTCGTGCTCCTTGAACTCCTGGCGCACGGAGGCGAGCAGGTCGGCGGTCATGATGCCGCGGGTCCCTCCGGCGATCTCCCGCTTGATGGCCAGCTTCTTGGCCCGCCGGACCACGTTCTCGATCATCGCCCCCGAGGCGAAGTCCCGGTAGTACATGACTTCCTTGTCGCCGTTCTGGTAGGTGACCTCAAGGAACCGGTTCGGGTCTGCGGGCCGGTACATGTCCTCGACGGTCTGCTCGATCATGCCCCGCACAGCCTTGTCCGCGTCGCCCCCGCCGACGGTGTCGACCATCTCGGCCGCGATCGGCAGGCTCGGGATCAGGTAGCGGGCGAAGATGGACGCGGCCGCCTCGGCGTCAGGCCGCTCGATCTTGATCTTCACGTCGAGGCGACCGGGGCGCAGGATGGCCGGGTCGATGAGGTCCTCGCGGTTGGACGCTCCGATCACGATGACGTTGCGCAGAGCTTCCACGCCGTCGATCTCGGCCAGGAGCTGGGGGACGATGGTCGACTCGATGTCGGAGCTGATCCCCGAGCCCCGGGTGCGGAACAGCGACTCCATCTCGTCGAAGAAGACGATGACGGGCCAGCCCTGCTCGCTCTTCTCCCGAGCCCGCTGGAACACCAGGCGGATCTGCCGCTCGGTCTCGCCCACGTACTTGTTGAGCAGCTCGGGCCCCTTGATGTTCAAGAAGAAGCTGCGGGCCCGGGCGTCGCCCGACAGCTCAGACACCTTGCTGGCCAGGCTGTTGGCCACCGCCTTGGCGATGAGGGTCTTGCCGCACCCGGGGGGCCCGTAGAGCAGCACGCCCTTGGGCGCCGGCAGGTCGTACTCGGCGAACAGGGTGTGGTGCACGAACGGCAACTCCACCGCGTCGGTGATCTGCTCGATCTGAGTGTCGAGGCCTCCGACATCGTCGTAGCAGGTGTCGGGCACCTCCTCCAGGATGAGATCCTCCACCTCGGGACGGGGCAGGCGCTCGATGACGAGATCGCCCGAAGCGTCGATTAGCACGTTGTCGCCGCTGCGGATCGGCTCGGCCGAGACCACCGCACTGAGCTCGACGACCCGCTCCTCGTCGGCGCGGCCCAACACCACGGCCCGGTCGCCGCCCGGCAGCAGCTCCTTGACGGTGGCTACCTCTCCGGTGCGATCCGGCCGGCGGGCCAGCACCACGCTGAACGATTCGTTGAGAGCGACCTCCTCGCCGGCCCTTAGGTCGTCGGCGAGCTCGGGATGGACCGCGACCCGCATCTTGCGGCCCCCGGCCCGCACGTCCACGGTGCCGTCGTCGTTGCACCCGAGCACCGTGCCGTAACCGCTGGGCGGCTGGGTGAGCTTCTCGACCTCCTCGCGCAGCGAGCCGATGTGCTCGCGCGCGTCCCGGAGCATCGTCGTGAGCCGCTCATTCTGCGACACGGCCCGGGTGAGACGGCCCTTCGTGTCGGCCAGCCGCTCCTCGAGCATCCGCACCCGCTTGGGCGCGTCGTGCAGGCGCCGCCGCAGCGAGGCAACCTCGCCCTCGAGCTCGGACACAAGCTGGCGCAGACGGTCCAGATCTCTCGCTGAATCGCCGGTGCCGGCCTCGCTCACGGCTCACCTCCTACGCGGCTGAATGGATTGCGGGTAGGACGACACCCTAGACGGCACGGGCGCCAGACTGTGCATTCGTGACCTGTAGAGGTAGATGTTGGCAATGGTCGGGGCTTCCTGACAATGTTTGGAACCCGCAGCCGCTATGCTGCGATGAAGAGCTATCCAAGGCGGGCTGCTCCGACCGAGTCGGGCCCTGCCCCCACGTAGAGAGCCCCACTGAAGAGAGGTACCGCTACCGACATGAAGGTCTGGATTGATCAGGACTTGTGCACGGGTGACGGGTTGTGCGAGGAGATCGCCCCTGACGTCTTCACCCTCCTCGACGACGGGCTCGCGTATGTAGTGGAAGACGGCAACGTGTTCTCCGATCCCGGCGGCCCGGACGGGCTCGCCGCGGTGCCCGCGGGCCAGGAAGAGGCCGTGATCGAGTCGGCCGAGGAATGCCCCGGGGAGTGCATCTTCATCGAGGTCTGAGGCCGAAGCGGGTGAGCAGCGCCTGAAGCTCAGAACACCCGCAGCCGATCAGCCGCAGCCCGGCAGTTCGGCCCGCTCGTTGAGATCGGACGACGCCAGCAGAGCCTCCACTGCGCTCGACCGGGTGGCGTAGGCCACCCCGCCTCCCCCGCGCCGGGAGGCGCCCCAGGCCACGCCCACCGCGGTAATGCGTCCGTCCAGCTCGGCCACAAGCGCAGCACCGGAGTCGCCCACCTCCGTGTCGGCGGCCAGCAGCCACGAGGGCCGCTCGATCCGGTCGCCGCCGCCCACCGGCTCGGTTCGCACCGTCACCGGCCGATCGATGCGGAACGGCGTCGGGTCGGGCATGCCCTCCGCCTCCCAGGCCAGCAGCGCTCCCAGCGTCCCGTCGGGCGCGGCTTCGCTGAGAGGAAGGGGGCGCAGGCCCGCGCCCGGCACCCGCAGCACGGCCAGGTCGTTGTCGGGATCGAAGGCCACCGTCACCGCAGCCAGCTTGCGGCCGTCGGCCAGCTCGACCTCAGGCTCCTCCATACCGACCATCAGGTGTGCGATGGTCACGACGAGATCACCGTCCCCGACTCCGAACCCGCTGCCCTCGCGCACGATTCCCCGGCATGCCGGCGCCGCCACCCGGACCGACGAAGCCACCGCCGTGGCCAGGTCCGCCTCCGTGAGGCCGTGATCGTCGGGCACCGGACCCGGATCGGGAGGATCGTCCAAGGGTGGACGGGTAGATGTCGGGCCGGGATCGGGCACGGGGTTGGATTCAACCGGGGTCGACTGGAGTCGGTCCGGCCCGGAGTCCGTCAAGGCGTCCCGGATCGCATCGGTGACCACCGCCACACCCGCTCCCGCCATGACCACGGCGACGGCTGCCGCGACGGTGCGCCACCGTGCTAGCCGTCTCACGAAGCAGTGAGGCGGCTCACCGTCAGGAAGCCGGTGTGGGCCACCATGCGATGGTTGGGACGCACCGCGTCGCCCTCGACATGCCAGCCCCGATGCAGGACTTCGACGGTGTCGTGCAGATCGAACGGCGAGTCGTCCAGAGCCCGGCGCAGCCTCTGGACCTGCACGATGCTCGGCGTGTAGGCCAGCAGGATGCCGCCGGTGCGCAGCGCCAGCGCGGCGTGGGGAACAACCTGCCACGGCTCCGGCAGGTCGAGCACCATCCGGTCGAGACCGGTCTCGTCGATGCCCTCGTAGACGTCTCGAACCTCGGTGTGGTAGCGCTCCAGCGCCTCCGTGCCGCAGAAGCGCTCGACGTTGGCCCGGGCCCGGGCACAGAAGTCCTCTCGCCGCTCGTAGCCCGACACGACCGCGCCCGCCCGCAGCAGCGACATCGACAGCGCGCCTGAGCCCACCCCGGCCTCGAGGACCCGGGCGCCCGGGAAGATGTCGGCCAGCATGAGGATCGCCCCCGTGTCCTTGGGATACACCACCTGCGCTCCCCGGGGCATCTTGAGCACTGCGTCGGCCAGCGTGGGACGCACGGCCAGGAAGGCAGAACCGCGCGAGGACTTCAGCCTGGCGCCTTCGGGTGCGCCGATGATGTCGTCATGGGCGATCACACCGGTGTGGGTGTGGAACTCCCGGCCCGCGGCCAGGTCGACCAGATAGCGGCGGTCCTTGCGGTCGATCAGCAGAACCGGCTCGCCCGGCTCGAACGCCCCGCCGGTCATGGACTGCCGCGGTCCGAGAAACGAACCGGCGCTGGCGCGGTGGCCCGCTCGGTCAGGCGGCAGAAGGCGCACACACCGGCGTCGGTGGGCGACCCGCACCGCTCGCACGCGGCCAGGGCGTCCCGATCCCGTTCCACCTCGGCCCGGAAGCGCTCCGAGACCCTCTCGAGGAAGCCGAAGTAGAAGTCGTGCTTGGCACCCGGCGACTGCACCTCGATGTCGTTGAGGGCGGCCTTGTAGGCGAGGTGCTTGTTGCCGACCGCCATGGGGCACTCCTCGACGATGTAGTCGATGCCCCTCAGGAGGCAGTAAGCCGCGGTCTCTCGCTCGCTCAGCCGGACCAGGGGCTTGACCTTGCGGGGGAAGCCGTCGCGGGCCTCCAGCACGGGCAATTGACGGCCCAAGTACTCGGTCTGCCACCTCAGCGTGTTGCCCATCAGCACCGCCGCCTCGTCGTCGAGGTTGTGTCCGGTGGCGAGCGCGTCATAGCCGCCGCGACGGGCCGCCTCGTCGAAGAGATGCCGCTTGGACAGGCCGCAGGCAGAGCACGGTGCTCGCTTGGCCGCCCGGGCGCCGCTGGGAATGTCGAAACCGTGGGCTGCCGGCAGGTCGACGGTGTGGAGGGTGAGGCTCCGGCTCTCCGCGTAGCGGTGGGCGTAGCCAGCGGACTCCTCGCTGTAGTCGCCGATGCCGAGGCCCAGGTAGAAGCCGTCCGCGGCGTAGCCCAAGCCCACGAGGATGTCCCACAGAGCCAGGCTGTCCTTGCCCCCCGACACGGCCACCAGCACCCGCTCGCCGGGCTGCAGCATTCCGAAGCGCCGGATGGCCTTCTCCACCTGGTCGCGACACAACCGCAGGAAGTGCTCCCGGCAGAAGTTGGCGTTGTGACGCCGGATGTCGATCACCGCCGGACCGCGGCACACCCGGCACTTCACCGCGACGCCCTCATCCTTAACCGGCGCTTCATCGCGATCCGCCCGATATCACGCTTCGGATCTCCACCTCGGCCCCCGCCGCGAGCGTACGGTCACCAGCGACCAGCTCGCCGTCGCATATCACCAGATGAGACTCCCGGTTCAGCTCCAGGCGTTGCAGCAGGGCGTGCACCGTCATCGGACCCTCGACATCGATCTCCCTGGTCGGGTTGCGCAGCACAACTCGCATCGGACCAGCGTGGTGCGGCCGGCTCAGCCGCGGTCCTTGTTCAGATGCCGGATCTCGATGCCGGCACCCGGCTCGAGCCGTTCCTCCAACACTGTCGTGGGCTCGCGAGGTCCGATCGCCCGGCGCGCCAGTTTGAAGGCGCCCTGCGCGACGAAGGCCGCGAACCACAGCCGGGAGCTGCCGAGCAGGCCGCGTCGCACGGCCTGGCGTGTGATCCAGGCTCCGGCTGCCTTGCCGCCGACCAGCCCCATTCCTCAGACCCGCCTCACCTCTACGACAGTCCGGCGAAGCCGGCCCGCCCGTCGCCCGAGCAGGTAGGCGAGGCCGATCAAGACGCTGGCGGCCGCGGCCGCTCCGTACGCGACCTTGACGAGAAGCGGCTGGGTGTCCCGGTCGATGTCGGCTTGCAGGTCGCGCAGGGCGTCCACCAGCGAATCACGGGTGATCCGATCCGATTCCGCGGTCACCGGAGGCCTCGCTTGCCGACCTGGCGCAACAGCAGGGCAATGACCGCGGCGAGCGCGCCGATCGCGATCAGGTAGGGGATCCACGACCAGTTCCCGTCGAAGGCGCCTCGCGTCTCGGTCTGCAGAGCCCGCAGCAACGAGAGCAGCAGCAGGATCACACCCACGACCAGCGCGACGCTCCCGGCAAGACCCATCGACACCCACCGCCCGGCTCCCCGCAGCGGGCCGAGCAACTCTTGGCGCACATAGGCCTTGATCAGGTCCACGACTTCTGCGACGCCCTGCCTGCGTGCCAAACCTGTCCCTCCGGCCCTTCAGCGAGCCCTCACGCTACCCGGCGCCGAGTTCGATCCGAGCCTTCAACAGCTCGACGGCGTCGGCCACGACACGGTGCGCGACGGCGAGCCGCTGGCC
>VXWX01000157.1 GCA_009835735.1 Acidimicrobiaceae bacterium | reverse complement strand
GGTCGAACCAGAACTGGTCGTAGGAGCCGCCGATGTTGGCCATGATCGAGTCGGGAATGGCGACCGCGTCGCCGGATTCGCCGAACTGGAGGATCCGGCCGGGCTGGGGGATTATGACGATGTCGGGCGGGTCGCCGGCCTCCACAGCCAGGTTCAGCTCGGTGGTGGCGTCGCGGGTGCCCGAGTATCGGACGACGATCCCGGTGCGCTCACGCAGCGGCTCGAAACCGGCCAGGAAGCCCTCGGCCTCGGACCCGGTCTCGGGACCGAGAATGGTGACGACGCTGCCGGCCAGGCTCATCTCCATCTCCTGCATCGCCGCCTCAGCCTCGGCGGCGGCAGCAGCAGCCGCTTCGGCCGCGGCCTCAGCCTCAGCTGCTTCGGCGGCAGCCGATTCCAGCTCGGCCTCGAGCTCAGCGACGACGTCGGGGTCGATCGCCCCCTCGGCCTCGGCCATGGCAGCTGCGAGCGCCGCTTCGGCTTCGGCCGCTCTGGCGGCAGCCGCGTCGGCCTCTGCCTGCGCTTCAGCAGCCGCGGTCTCCGCCGCCTCAGCCTCAGCTGCCGCGGCGTCGGCTTCAGCTGCCGCGGCCGCGGCCTCGGCCTCAGCTGCCGCGGCGTCGGCTTGAGCGGCTGCAGCTGCGGCGTCGGCGGCACTGGTGTCCGCTGCCGGCTCGTCATCACCGCATGCCGACGCCACGAGGGCGAGGCTGAGCAGGGCGCCGAGGATGAGCCATAGGCGCGAATGTGTCTTCATTTCTTCCCTCCCAGGGATGCAAACGTTTACAGAGTTGGAAGGTAGCGCGGCCACCTCACGGAATCAACCCAGTGACGAAGTGGTCTCCCGCACCATGAGCGGCACATCCCAGGTGATGTTGCTGACGGGCTCGCCGTCGATCAGCGCCATCACCGTCTCCGCGGCCCGTACGCCCATCTCGTCCACGGCCTGCCGCATGGTGGTCAGTCCCATTGCTTCGGAGAGATCGTGATCGTCGAAGCCGATCACGGAGAGATCGCCGGGTATGTTCAGGCCGCGCCTGGTTGCTGCCCACAGCACGCCGAACGCCATCTGGTCGGACATGCAGAACACCGCAGTGGGCGGTTCGGCGCCTTCGAGCAGCCTGGACACTGCGACGGCGCCGCCTGCGGCCGTCCAATCGCCGCTCACCGCCAGTTCGGGCTCGCAGGGCAGTCCGGCTGCTCGCAGGGCGTCCTCGTAGCCGAGGAGGCGCTGTGCGGGGACCGGCGTCGGAAGGTCCTCCAACTGGGGGCCCACGACTAGGCCGATGCGCTCATGCCCCAGTTCGATGAGGTGCTCTACGGCCCGTCTGGCTGCGATTCGGTTGTCGATGATGATTGATGCGGCGCCCTCGAGTCGCTCGTTCACCGCGACGACGGGCCGGTCGAAGAAGTCGCCGGCCGAGTTCCCCTCGGCGCTGACGAAGGTGTCGATCAGGACTATCCCGTCGACCCGCCGGCAGAAGGAGCGGGCTTCGTGAAGGAATCGTCGACGATCGTCTGGCGCGGCCATCATCGAGATGAGCAGGTCGTAGCCCGCCTTGGCGAACACCGAGTTGATGCCGCCCAACGCCCGGGACGGGAACCAGGCCCCGAACTGGGGCGCGGCCAGCCCGATGGTCCAGGTCCGTCCCGACGCGAGACGGGAGGCCTGCGGGTGGGCCTCGTACTGGAGTTCGGCCGCGGCATCCAGCACCCTGGAGCGTGTTGCGGACGCCACGTAGGGAAGATTGCGCAGGGCGCGGCTGACCGTGGCCACCGAGACTCCGGTCACCCTTGCAATGTCCTTGATGGTCGGTCGGCTGTTTGACACGGCTCTCGAACTTATCCCTCGGCCCATGCCATCGGCTAGCCCATCCACTGACCGCCGTTGACATCGATGGTGGCGCCGGTGATGTAGCCGGCGTGCGGTCCGCACAGGAACGCCACCGTCGCGGCCAGGTCGTCGGGGTCTCCCGGCGCGTCGCCGGGCACGGTGGCCAGAATGCGCTCGCGCCATTCGGGATCGAGTGCCTGCCACATGGGCGTGTCGTGGGGTCCGGGGGCCACCGCGTTGACGGTGATGTTGTCGGCGGCGTGGTGCAGGGCCAGGAAGCGGGTGAGGGTGATCAGCCCGCCCTTGCTGGCCGCGTAGGCCGGTCCCGAGAGGGGCGATCCGCCGAAGCGGCCGTTGACCGACGCGATGTTCACGATCCTGCCCTCGCCTGCCGCCCGCATGCCCGCGATCACCTGGCGGGTGCACAGGTAGGCGCCGGTGAGGTTCACGTCGAGGATGCGGCGCCAGTCCTCTGGGCTCTCCTCCTCCACGCCCCCGGCGCCGGTGATGCCCGCGCTGTTGACCAGAACGGTGGGGTGGCCGTGCCGGTCGCGGATCGCGTCGAAGGCCGCGGTCACCGAATCGGCGTCGGATATGTCGCAGGCGATGGTCTCGACTGTGTCGGCGATGGCGCCGCCAGCGGCATCGAGGCCGACGACCACGTCGCCGCCCTCGTTGAGGCGCCTGCACACCGCTGAGCCGATGGCGCCGGCCGCACCCGTCACCGCGGCTACGCGGCTCATCCGCTCGCCCAACCCTTGCTGCGGTCCACGGCGCGTTTCCAATCGGCATACGCCGCATCAGCCGCGCTCCTCGCTCCGCTGGGCACAGCCTCGAAGTCGAGTTCCCAATGGCCGGCTATGGCTTCCAGCGACGGCCAGACGTCGACGGCCAGGCCGGCCAGATAGGCGGCGCCGAGAGCGGTCGCCTCTTGGAGCTTGGGGCGCTGGACGGCCACTCCGAGTTGGTCGGCCTGGAGCTGCAGCATGGAGTCCATCACCGATGCGCCGCCGTCGACGCGCAGGTTGCGAACCGGTGTGCCGGTGGCGGCCGCCATCGCCTCGACGACGTCGCGGGTCTGGTAGGCCATGGCCTCCACCGCCGCTCGGGCGATCTCCGCTCGCCCGGTGCCCCGGGTGAGGCCGACGACGGCGCCGCGGGCGTAGGGATCCCAGTGCGGGCTGCCGAGTCCGGCGAAGGCCGGTACCAGGAACACCCCGCCCGTCGAGTCGCACTGCTGGGCGAGTCCTTCGATCTCCGCGGCCTCCGCGATGATCCCGAGTCCGTCCCGGAGCCACTGGATGGCTGCTCCGGTGGCGAATATCGCTCCCTCCAGTGCGTACGCCAGGGTTTGCCCTTGCGGCGTGTCCAGCAGCCAGGCGATCGTTGTGAGCAGGCCTTCGGCGGGCGCCGGCAGCTCGGCCCCCACGTTCATCAACACGAACGAGCCGGTGCCGTAGGTGTTCTTGGCGTCGCCCGGCGCGAAGGCGGCCTGGCCGAAGAGGGCAGCATGCTGGTCGCCGGCGATGCCCGAGATCGGGATACCCGCGCCGCAGGCGGCGTCCGAGCCGGTGACCCCGAATGTTCCGCTGGAGGGCCGCACCTGCGGCAGCGTCTCGATCGGGACGCCGAACAGCGAGCACAGTTCGGGATCCCATCGCAGCGCCCCGATGTCGAACAGCATGGTGCGGCTGGCGTTGGTGGCGTCGGTGGCGTGGACCTCGCCGCCGGTCAGGTTCCACACGATCCAGCTGTCGACCGTTCCCAACGCCAGGTCGGGGCCGGCTGCCACCCCGCCCTCGGTGAGCATCCACTCGAGCTTCGAGGCCGAGAAGTACGGGTCGAGCACCAGCCCGGTGCGCCCGCGCACCAGCGGCAGCGCGCCGTCCTGTTCCAGTTGGGTGCAGCGCGCCGCGGTGCGTCGGTCCTGCCACACGATGGCCCGATGGACCGGCTCGGAGCGATTCCGGCTCCAGGCCACCACCGTCTCGCGCTGGTTGGTGACGCCGATGGCAGCTGGCGCCTCATCCAGCCCGACGACCACCTCGCCGAGCGTCGACTGCACCGCGGCCCAGATCTCGGCGGCGTCGTGCTCGACGCGCCCCGGCATCGGGAAGTACTGGGGGAACTCACGCTGGGCCGACGCCACCATCCGCCCCGAGTCATCGAAGGCGATAGTGCGCACGCTGGTCGTGCCGGCGTCGATGGCCAGTACAACGGTCATACCGCGCCACGTCCGCTCTCGTTCGCTGCGCTCACGGGCCGCTCGGGCCCTGGCCCGAATAGAAGTTCCTCGGCGCGTTCCACGCCCGGATCGGCGCTCAGCGTCTCAGCCGTCTCAAGCATGGCGAGCATGGTACGGCGCCTCAAGAAGTCGTCCATCGACAGGATGTGCTCGTGGCGGGCCATGACCATGACCTCCGCGGCCGAGCACTCGACGAGGTCGCTGAGGGGCTCGCCCAGTTCGGGTGTCTCCTCCACCAGGTCGGTGACCTCGAGGGCCCGGCGGCCGTGCCGACGCCACAGCCTCGCCGCCGAGGGCTCGCTGATGCCGGCCCGGACGGCGCTGCGATGGAAGCGGTCCCGCACGCCGGCAGGCGGTTCGCCGTACCACGCACGGTCCCGGACCTCGGGTACCAGTCCACACTTGCGGGCCGCGGTCACCACCTCCTGTCCCACGTTGAGGCAGTCGCTCAGCTTGCCCCCGAGGATGGAGATGGTCGCCCGCTGCCGGTCGGCCTCCACGGCGTGGCGGCGCGACAGCTCGGTCCAGTCGCGGTCGGTGTCCTCGCTCTCGTCGACCACCAGAGCTCGGACGCCGCAGCGGTAGGCGATCACGTCGTCGTCGCGGAGCGGCTGGGGCAGCCGGAGTCGGGCGTTGGCCTGTTCGAGCAGGAAGTCGCGGTCGTCGTGGGTTATCGACGCCTCCGCCTCCTCGACCCGGGTGTCGGTCGTGCCGATGAGGGACCGGTGGCCCATCGGGATGACGTAGAACAACCGCTGATCGTCGTCGAAGAACGCCAGCACGCGCCCAGACTCGGTCACCTGGGGCACGACGATGTGCGCCCCCTTCGAGTAGCAGAGGGCCTGGCGGAGCGCGGTGCCGGTGAGCGCGGCGAGTTCGGTGGCTCGCGGGCCGGCCGCATTGACCAGCACCGCGGCCTCCACGGTGTGCCGGTCGCCGGTCAGCCCGTCGATCACCTCGGCCCGCCAGCCATCACCGGCCCGCTCGGCGCCGTCGAGGCGCATTCTGGACACTGCGACCGCTCCGCTGTCGACGGCGTCGAGCAGGAGCTGGAGAACGAAGCGGGCGTCGTTGTCGGCCAGCAGGTAGTCGGAGTACTCGACGGCGCCCTGGACGTCGCCCGAGTCGACGGTGGGCTCGGTGGTCGCCAGCGAACGGGACGAGAGGAGCCGGGGACGGCCGGTCGCGAACCGCCCCAGGGCCCAGTAGGCGTGCGCTCCCAGTGCCGCGTAGGCGGGAGAGTACGGCGATGTGGACCCCAGCGCGGCCAGGAACCGGACCTCCTGGACGCGGCTGGTGTAGGCGCGGGCCAGCAGATTCCGGGAGCGGCACAATCCTGCGACCAGTGCCACGTCGTAGGTCTGGAGGTACTTGAAGCCGCCCCAGATGAGGTTGGACGACTCCTGGCTCACACCCGAGGCGAAGTCCTCGGAGTCGATCAGCGCGACGCGCAGTCCGTGGTTGGCCAGGGCCAGGGCCGAGATGGCTCCATTGATGCCTCCGCCGACGATGAGGGCGTCATGATCGCGCCCGGTCAGGCGCTCCAGGTTCCCGTCTCTCACCGCGGCTGTGTGGGACGCACCGTTGGAGGGCGCAGCCCGGCCGGGAGCGCTCATTCGAGGACGACAGGGTCCGACGAGGGCAGCGGGAAGTCCCACTGCCCTCCCAAGATCTCCGACAGGGTCTTGGCTGCTGAGCACACCACCACGGCGCACTTTCCTATCGTCTCGGCGTCGAGGCGCGTCGCCGGGCCCGAGATTCCGATGGAGGCGCGGATGTTCCCGCCGATGCCCACCACCGGCGACGCCACGCAGCGGACACCGATGCTCAGCTCCTCGTTGTCGAGCGCGAACCCCCGCTCGGCGGTCGCCGCCAAGTCGCCGAGCAGTACCTGCCGGTCGGTGATGGTGTGCTCGGTGAACCGCTCCAGCGCCCCCCAGTCGACCACCTCCTCGAGCATCTCGGCCGAGTCGCGGCAGTAGAGGGCCTTGCCCGTGGAGGTGGCGTGGACGACGACCGGAGACCCGATCTCGGTCTCCACCGTGACCCGGCGGGCCAGCCGCTCGCGAGCCAGGTACACGCCGCCTCCGACCGTGCGGTGGGCGAGGTGGACCGATTCCCCGGTGACATTCATCAGCTCGCGCATCAGCGGCCGGGCCTCGTTGACCAGATCCATGTTCCGCAGCAGCGAGCCGGCCAGCTGCACCACCCCGGCGCCGAGTATGTAGGTCTTGTTGGACTCGTCGCGGTGCACGTAGCCCCGCTTGGTGAGCACGGCCAGGAGCCGGTGCACATGGCCGTTGTCGGCGTCGAGCACCCGCGCCAGCTCGCTGAGCCCGATCGGGCCGGAAGCCGACCCGAGCGCCTCCAGCACGTCGAGACCGGTCATGAGGGCGCCTCCCACGCGAGGCTCGCCGGCGGCCATCTAAGTGCCTCCCGGCGCGGCGTGGCCGTCCCGGGGAGCCCACGCCACCAGCTCGGACCTCACGGCCTGGGGTGACCGGCCGACCGGGCCCTGAACGCCGACGACGGCGCCTTCGGCTGCCGATCGCTGTGCGGCGAGAGCGGCCGCGAGCACGTCGCGGCCCTCGGTCAGAGTGAGGATCGGCTGGCGGCCCGCGGCGATGGTGTCGAGCAGGTTGCGGGTGGCGCCGATGAACGAATGCTCCCAGCCCGTCGGGCACGGGTAGGTCTCCACGTGCCCGTCGGTATAGCTGACGACCGGGGGAACTTCGCCGATCTGCCCGTGGCCCCGGTTGACCCAGATCACTCCCCTGGTGCCGGTGATCTCCATGCGGTCGTCCTGCGCGTAGTGCTCGGTGCCCTCGATGAGCAGCTCCTGGGAGTACACGACCTCCAGATTGGCGATCGCGCCGGACTCATAGCGCATCGAGACCAGCGACGGCGAGTCCAGCTCGAACGACAGCACGTAGGTGGACCCGATCCAGGCGTGCACTTCCGACGGCTGCCCCAGGACGATCCAGGCCAGCGAGAACTTGTGGTGGCCGTCGTCGAACACCAGCGGCCCGCCGCCGCACTCGTCGGGGGTGTGGCGCCACAGCAGCGCCGAGAAGGGAATGTCCCAGGCGTTCGGGCTGTACCCGGCGTTGCTCTTGAGCCGCACCGAGAGGGGCTCGCCGATGAGGCCCTGCTCGATGAGTTCCAGCGCCTTCAGAACGGGCGGGTAGAACAGGAAGTTCTCGTAGAGGCGCACCACCCTCGACGTCTCGCCGGCCGCGCTCAGGAGGAGGTCTGCGTCGTCGAGGTTCAGCGACATCGGCTTCTGCAGCGACACGTGCAGGTCGCAGCCGATGGCGAACGCGGCGATCTCGTAGTGGAGGTGGTGCGGCACGATTATCTCGACCAGGTCGACCAGGCCCGACTGGCACAGTTCTCGGTAGTCCTCGAAGACCGTGGCGTCGGGCAGCCCCCACTGGAGTCGTTTGGACGCCGCGTTCTCGGGCTCGACGTCGCAGAGGGCGACGACGGCCGCGTCGTCGCGGTCCTGGTATCCGAGAACGTGCAGGTCCGAGATGCGCCCGCAACCGATGATCCCTACCCGCAACACGTCTACTCCTTCAGGGCCCCGGACAGCAGGCCCCGGACGAAGTGCTTCTGGAAGACGAAGAAGATGACGACGGTGGGAATGCTGGCGATGACCGCCAGCGAAGCCTGGGTTCCGTAGGCCACGGTGAACTGGCCCTTCACGTTGAGCAGCCCCAGCATGATGGTGGCCACGTCGTCCCGGGCGCTGGTGAACACCAGCGGGTAGAGGAAGTCGTTCCAGATGAACGTGAACTGAAGAGTGGCCAGGGCGGCCAGCGCGGGCCGGGCCAGCGGCACCATGACCCGCCAGAAGACTTCGCCCTCGCTGGCGCCGTCGATCAGTGCCGCGTAGCGCAGCGAGTCGGGGATCTGCTCGAAGAAGTTCCGCATCACCAGGGTGCATACCGAGAACCCCACCGCGGAGTGGATCAGGATCATGGGCCACAGGGTGTTGAGGAGGTCGAAGCTCCTGAACATGGTGAAGAGGGGCACCAGCAGCACCTGGGGCGGGACGAACAGGCCCGAGACGATGATCAGCTGTATGGCGGTGCCGCCTCGGGGCCTGAACTTGGCCAGGGCGTACCCGATGAGCGTGCCACCGGCGATGGAGACGACCACCGCCGGAATGGCCACCTGGAACGAATTGATCAGGTATCGGACGGTGTTGGCCGTGCTCCACACGTCGACGTAGTTGGCCAGGGTGAGCTTGCCGGTCAGCGCCCAGATGCCGCGTTCGGCGATCTCGGCGTTGGTCTTGAGCGA
>VXWX01000025.1 GCA_009835735.1 Acidimicrobiaceae bacterium | reverse complement strand
TTCTGGGTACTTCGGCCGGGGCCATCACGGGGCTCTGCCTCCGGGCCGGCATCCCGCCCGCCGACCTGTACGCCCACCGGCGAGGCGAACACGTCAGCGACGAGGGACAGGCCATCATCGACCGGGTCGTCACTCCCTATCGCGAGGGTCGCAACGAACGCGACTGGAACGAGCAGGGACCACAATCACCGACGCTGATCGCGCGGTCGCTATGGCCACCGTGGCAAGCCCGTCCCCTGCATGCTGCCGTCGGGCTGCTGCCGCGAGGCACCCGCACCACCGAGGCTCTCCAGCAGCGCATGGCGGAGCTGCATCCGGAGCCGTGGCCCGCGAAGCCGTTCTGGGTCCCGGCCGTTCGACTTTCCGACGGTGAGCGAGTGGTATTCGGGCGCGACGATCTTCAGGCCACCGCGGCGGAGGCGGTGCGGGCCAGTTGCGCAGTGCCGGCCCTGTTCGAGCCGGTCACCGTGGACGGGCGGCGATACATCGATGGCGGCCTGCACTCCTACACCAACGCCGACCTGATGGGGCCGCCCGCCTTCGATCTGGTCGTCGTGTCGTCGCCGATGAGCGGCACCGCGGGATGGTCGAGGGTCCGCGGCTCCCTGTCGGAGGCTTGGACCAGCGCCCGGTCCGGCGTCGGGCTGGGCGAGCCCAAGCCGCCCAGTCCCCAGGCCGACGATCAAGCCTGGTGGTCGGAGGCGCTGGGACTGGCATGGGACGACGGCCGGGCCATGCGGGCGGCCCGCCGGCAATGGGTCGACGACAAGCTGAACGAGGAGCTGGACGGGCTGCGCCGCCGGGGCATCCCCGTTCTGGTGGTGGAACCAGATACCGACGGCGTGGAACTGGTGGACAAGGGAAGTGGCGAAGACGTCGACCGCACCGGCCACGGCTCCGAGAAGGCCGACCGCGACGATCCTATGTGGGTCTGGCGAGCCGAGATGGCCGCGGCCGCAGACCAGGCTGTCCGACGCATCGTCACGGACCGCGACAACCGGCGCCAGTCCGGCCTGCTGCGCCGGGCCGCGGGCTGATCGGCGCCCCCGGCCCCTCTACCACTGGCTTGATGCGATGAGCGGCGGCCGCTTCGACGACAGCGACTTCGTGCGGGCCTGTCGCAGCGAACCCCACCCGAGAGTGCCGGTGTGGTTCATGCGCCAGGCCGGCCGGTCCCTTCCCGAGTACCGGGCCGTACGGGGCACCGGCTCAATACTCGACGCCATCGCCGATCCCGACCGGGCCGCGGAGATCACACTTCAGCCGGTGGACCGCTACGGAGTCGACGCGGCCATCCTGTTCAGCGACATCGTCGTGCCCGCTCACGCCGTCGGGTTCGGCGTTGATGTCGAGCCGGGTACAGGACCGGTCGTGAGCAGACCCTTCGCATCTCGCCGCGACCTCGACCGGCTACGTCCCCTCGATCCGGCCGCCGACACGCCGTACGTGATCGAGACCGTGCGCCGGGCCGTGGAGGCGCTGGACGTACCCCTTATCGGGTTCGCAGGAGCTCCGTTCACGGTGGCCTCGTACCTTGTGGAGGGAGGCCCGTCTCGCCACCATGCCCGGACCAAGGCGCTGATGGTCGGCGATGCCGCTCTCTGGCACGAACTGATGGACCGGCTCGCCGACCTGGCCATCGCGTCGCTGGTATCGCAGGTGGAGGCCGGCGCGGCGGCGGTGCAGCTCTTCGACAGCTGGGCCGGAGTGCTCTCCCCCGACCAGTACCGCCGCGGCGTCGCGCCGCACTCGGCCCGGGTACTGGAGACGCTGGGCTCCACCGGCGTGCCCCGGATCCACTTCGGAGTCGGCACCGGCGAGCTGCTCGACCAGATGGGCGGCTGCGGCGCGGACGTGGTGGGGGTGGACTTCCGCGTCAGCATCGATGAGGCCCGCCGCAGAGTAGGGCCGGGCCGGGCGCTGCAGGGCAACCTCGATCCCGCGGTGGTGCTGGCCGGCGAGTCGGCGGCCCGCGACGCGGCCCGCGAGGTGCTGGCCGCCAACGACGGTCATCCCGGCTTCATCTTCAACCTGGGCCACGGCGTCCTGCCCGAGAGTGATCCGGATGTGCTGGCCCGCGTGGTGCAAGTAGTGCACGACGAGGGCCGAGTTCTGTGCCGGTAACCGCGCCGGGTAGCCGGGTGGTCATTGCCGGCGCGGGGATCTCCGGGCTGGCCGCCGCATACGAACTCCAGCGCGCCGGGATCGAGGCCGTCGTGCTGGAGGCGGGCGACCGGCCGGGCGGGAAGATCGACAGCGCTCCGGTCGGAGGGCTGACCGTGGACTCGGGACCCGACGGTTTCGTGGCCCGAGACCCTGCCGCGGCCGAGCTGTGCCGCCGGCTCGGCCTTGGCACGGAACTGGTCGAGCCTGCCGCGGGCGGGGCTTTCGTATGGGTGGACGGCCGGCTGTGCCCGCTTCCGGACCGCTCCGTGCTCGGTGTGGTGTGGACGGCCGACGCGCTGGCGGGCACCGGTGTGGTCTCCGAGCAGGCCGTTGACGCGCTGGCGCGCGGGCTGGCCCGCGACGCCGACCCGCTTCTGCGCGACGCCTCGGTGGGCGAGGTGCTGCGCCCCCGGATCGGCGACGAGGTGTTCGAGCGGCTCGTCGACCCCCTGCTCGGCGGCATCAACGCCGGATCGGCCGACCAGATGAGCATCGAGGCCTGTGCCCCGCCGTTGTACGAGGCAGCCCAGCGGGGAGGCCCCCTCGGCCCGGCCCTCCGGCAGGTCGCCTCTGCGCAGGGCCGAGACCACGACCGGGAAGCAATGGCGCCGGTGTTCCAGAGTGTGAGGGGCGGCGTGACCCGCATGGTGGACGCGCTTGCTGCCGAGTTGGGAGAGGCCGTCAAGCTGGCCACCCCGGTCAAATCGATTGAGCCGGCAGCCACCCAAGGCGCCGGCCGTCGATGGAGGGTGACAACCCCGAGCGGCCCCCTCGACGCCGACGGCGTGATCCTGACCTGCCCCGCCTGGGAGTCGGCTCGCCTGCTCGAACCGCTCGCGCCGGACGCGGCAACGATTCTCGGCGACATTGAGTACGCCGACGTTGCGCTGGCCGCCTTCGTGGTCCGCAACGAGCATCTGGCCCGACCCCTCGACGGCAGCGGCTTCCTGGTGCCCCGCAGCCAGGGGCTCCTCACCACGGCCTGCTCCTGGACATCCTCGAAATGGCGGCACTACGCCCATGAGGAGCTCGCTGTGCTGCGTGTGTCGGCCGGGCGGACCGACGACCGGCGCTGGATGGACCTCGACTCCGCCGAGCTGGTCTCGACACTGGCCGCCGAGCTCGCTGGCACCGGTGTGGTCTCGAGTCAGGACGCCGCTCGGGGCCGCTTCGAGGCTCAGGTCACGCCGTGGCTCGGCTCGCTGCCGCAGTACAGGCCGGGTCACCTCGAGCGGGCCGCCGTCGTGGACGCCTGCCTGGCGGACGGCACGCCCGGACTGGTGGCCGCCGGCGCCGCCTTCCGGGGCGTGGGCCTTCCGGCTTGCATCCGTGGCGCGCAGGAGGCGGTAGGTGCAGTGATGAGGACCGTGCTGTGCTAGACGAACCGTTTGTGAACCCGGATCCCGCCCAGGGCGAAGCCGAACCGGTGCTGGCTCCCCTCGTCGCGCCCGACACCGGACCGGCCCGCGAGTGGGCCGAAGCCAGCCCGCCGCTCGTTACCGTCCACCCCGACGAGCTGCCCGAGGGCGACAGCCACCTCAGCGTGACACGCACCTTCTGTTTCGCCGACCTCTGCGGCTTCACCGGCTACACCCGGGCCCATGGGCCCCACGAGGCCGTGGCGATGCTCGGAGAATTCCGCAGGATCACCCGCAGCGTGGCCGCCAAGCGGGGGGTGCGGGTGGCCAAGTGGCTGGGCGACGGAGCGATGCTGGTGTCCACCAGCGCGGCCGCCGCGCTGTCGCTGGGCGCCCACCTCATTCACCACTTCGCCAGCCGGGGCGTACAGATCCGGGTCGGCGCAGCCACCGGCGAAGCGCTGCTGTTCGAGGGGGACGACTACGTCGGTGAGCCGGTCAACCTGGCGGCCAAGCTGTGCGCGGCCGCCCCTCCGGGCGAGATGTACACCGTCACCGACGCGCTCGATATGCCCGACTGGGTGACATGCATCGGAGACGTGACCGTGCAGATCCGAGGCGTCGGCCCCATCTCCGGCGTTCACCGTCTGCTCCCCCTCGGTCTTGCCGCTGAGCACGGGGGCGACGTGAGCAGGCTCAGCAGCGACATCGACGCTCTCACCAACGAGCTCGACCAGCTCAGCAGCGAGCTCGGCAGCGAGCTCAACCAACTCAGCAGCGAACTCGACGAGCTTGGGACGGCGGGCAACGAACCCATGAGCGACGGCTGAACGGCCGACGAGGGTTTGAGCACGGTGGCAGCGCGGGGGAAACAAGGCCGGGCAGCGGACACCGGCGGCGCATCGGTGCTGACGGTGGGAAAGCCTTGGATCCGCGGCGTGCTGGCGGGGCTGCTGCTGGCCGCCTCGTTGCCACCCTGGGGCTTCTGGCCGCTGAGCTTCGTCGGGATGGCGCTCTGGGTCGAGCTGCTGACCGAATCCAGCTACTGGCGCCGGGCTGGCCTGTCGGCACTGGTCAGCATCAGCTGGATGGGGCCTGCCACCATCTGGATGGTCGACCTGACAGTGGTCGGCTGGCCTCTGGCGGTGCTCGGATTCGCGGCGATGCACGCCGTGGCCGGCGCGCTCGTGCCGCCCGACGGCCGGCGCCAGACCGCCTTCCCGGCCGCGTTCGCACTGGCCGAGCTGCTGAGGTGGACCTGGCCCTTCGGCGGCGTGCCGCTGGCGACGATGGCCATGGCACAGGTGTCCGGCCCGCTCGCATCGGCGGCCCGCATCGGCGGCCCGCTGCTGCTGACCGCACTCACCGCGGTCGGCGGGGTCACACTGGCCGCGATCCTGGCCGCCCGCCTACGGCCGGCCGCGGTGGGCATGGGAGTGCTGCTGGTGGGCCTGCTGGCCGCCATCGTCGCGCCCGGCTCCGAGCCGATCGATGTCGACGGCACCCGAGACGACGACGCCCTCATCACCGTCGCCGCGGTGCAGGGCGGCGGGCCGCAGAACACCAGAGCCGACGTGTGCGAGCAGCGGGCCGTGTTCGAACGCCACCTCAACACGACCCGCCAGCAGGTGTCCGCGCCGGTTGATCTGGTGGTATGGCCCGAGGACGTGGTCCACCCCAGCCGGGACACGGCGGTCACGCCGACGCGCTGCGACCAGCCGCTGCTCACCGACAGCGAGGCCCGGGCCGCGCTGTCGAACCTGGCACGCGACCTGGACACGGTGCTCATCGTCGGCTTCTTCGAGCGGACGGCCGATCGCGAGGCCAACCGCAACTACGCGGCCGTCTACGACTCATCGGGCGTGCCGGTCGACACCTACGACAAGGTCCAGTTGGTGCCCTTCGGCGAGTATGTACCGCTGCGCGCCACTGCGGAGCGCTTCAGCGACGAGCTGCCCGGCCGCGACGTTCGGGCCGGACCCTCCGACGAGCCCGCCGTGCTTGACACGCCTCTGGGTCCGCTGGGCGTCGCCATCTCCTGGGAGATCTTCTTCGACCATCGAGCCCGCAGCGCGGTCGGCGACGGCGAGGGTCGCGTGCTGCTCAACCCCACCAACGGCTCCAGCTACTGGCTGACTGTGGTCCAGACCCAGCAGATCGCGTCCAGCCGCCTGAGAGCCATCGAGACCGACCGGTGGGTGGTCCAGGCCGCGCCCACCGGATTCTCCGCGGTGATCACCCCCGAGGGCGACGTGATCGAGCGGACCGGGATCTCCGAGAGCAGGGTGATCCAGACGACGGTTGAGCTGCGCCACGGCGATACGCTCGCGGTCCGGTTGGGGGCATGGCCTGTGGCTGCCGCCGCAGCGTTGACGCTCTCGCTGGCGCTCGGCCTCGGCCGTGTGTTGACCAGATCGCTCAGGCCAGGGAGAAAGCTCTAACCCCATGCCCGCCCTCGCCGACAACCACGCACCCCTGCGCGTGGCCTTGCTCTCGTACAGGGGCAAGCCCCACGTTGGCGGGCAGGGCGTGTATGTGAGCCGCCTGTCCGCCGCGCTCACCGATCTGGGCCACCGCGTGGTGGTGCTCGGCGG
The DNA here is from genome assembly GCA_009835735.1 of Acidimicrobiaceae bacterium. Lineage (GTDB taxonomy): Bacteria > Actinomycetota > Acidimicrobiia > Acidimicrobiales > Aldehydirespiratoraceae > Aldehydirespirator. The sequence continues at coordinate 2,561 of VXWX01000025.1, read as the reverse complement.
TCCCCCCTATCCGGACCTCGATGAACGGGTGCCGCTGGTGCGGCTCGGCGGTCTCGACATCTGGGCCCCGCCCCATCCCATGCGCAAGCCCAGGGCCTGGGAGCTGAAGGACTGGATCGACATCGCCGAGCACGTGTCCTTCGTCACCGGCAACTTCAGCGAGCCCATGGCCTTCAGCCTGCGAGCGTGGCGGCATCTGCGCACCAGGCGGGCCCACTTCGACGTGGTGCACGACAACCAGACCCTGGGCTGGGGAATCCTGGCTCTGCAGCGCCAGGGGTGGCCGCTGCTGGAGACCATCCACCACCCGATCACCGTGGATCGCCGCCTCGAGCTGGCCCACGCCCACACCCTGCGGGAGCAGATCGGCAAGCGCCGCTGGTACGCGTTCACGAAGATGCAGACCCAAGTGGCCAGACGGCTGCCCAGGGTGTTGACCGTTTCCGAATCGTCCAAGCGCGACATCGCCAACGATCACGGGGTGCGGCCGGAGCGCATCCATGTCGTGCCGGTGGGCGTGGACCCCGAACTGTTCGCGCCGCTTCCCGAGATCGCCCGCGTGCCGGGCCGGCTCATAACCACCGCCAGCGCCGACGTCACCATGAAGGGACTGAGCTTCCTGCTGGAGGCGGTGGCCAAGCTGCGCACCGAGCGCCACATAGAGCTGACCATCATCGGCAAGGCCAAGACCGACTCCGCGGCGAGCCGGGCCATCTCGGAGCTCGGGCTGGCCGACGCGGTCACGTTCGTGTCGGGAGTGTCGGACCGCCGCATCGTGGAGCTGTACGCCGAGGCCGAGCTGGCTGTGGTGCCCTCGCTGTACGAGGGCTTCTCGCTGCCGGCCATCGAGGCCATGTCGTGCGGTGTGCCGCTGGTGGCCACCACCGGCGGAGCGCTGCCCGAGGTGGCCGGCAAGCACGGCGAGACCTGCTTCTTGACCGAGCCGGGCGACGCCGAAGCGTTGGCATCGGTGCTGCAGGACGCTCTCGACAGTCCCGAGGCCCGGGACCGGGTGGGCCGGGCCGGGCGCGAGCGTGTGGTCAGCCAGTGGTCCTGGCGACACACCGCGGAGCGAACGGTGGAGCAGTACCGAGCGGTGATCGAGGCAGCCGGCTGATGCTCACCGTCGACTACGACCGCCTCGATCTGAGCGCCGGTGAGCGCCTGCTGGATCTGGGCTGCGGCTTCGGTCGACACTCCTATGAGGCCCTCAAGCGCGGCGCGGAGGTAGTGGCCTGCGACCTGGCCCGCCCCGAGGTTGAGCAGGTACGCGACCTGGCCCGGCTGCTGGTGGCCGAAGGCGAGGGCGAAGAGTCGGTGATGGCCGCGCCCGTGCAGGGAGACGCCGTGGGACTTCCCTTCGACGACGACTCGTTCGACAGGGTCATCGCGTCAGAGGTGCTTGAGCACATCGGTGACGACGAGTCGGCCTTCACCGAGCTGGCCAGAGTGCTGCGCCCGGGGGGCCGGCTGGCCGTGACCATTCCGGCGTGGCTGTCCGAGACGGTGTGCTGGAAGCTGTCGAGCGACTACCACGCGCCGGCGGTGCCGGGCGGCCATGTGCGCATCTACCGGTTGCGCGACGTGCGGCGCAAGCTGGCCTCTGCGGGGTTGCAGCCGGGCCGCTCGCATCGGGCCCATGCCCTTCACACGCCCTACTGGTGGCTGCGATGTGCGGTGGGGCCCAATCGTGAAGTCAGCGAGAACCGGCTCGTCGGCGCCTACCACCGGGTGCTCGAATGGGACATCACCAAGCAGCCGCTCGTCACCGCGGCCGCGGAGAGACTGCTGAACCCGCTACTGGGGAAGAGCCTCGTCGTGTACGCCGACAAGCCACTCCACGCGTCGGGATCGGCGCGGGCCCGCCAGAGCGAGGACATGGCCCATGCCGCCTGAACCGCGCCGGCAGCTCGGCCGCCGCTCGACCAACGGGAGGGCCCCCGCAGCCGGCGAGCCTGGGCGGCCCGCACCGGAGACACCAGAGGTGGCCGCACTGCTGTCGCGAGCCGAAGCCAACCGCACTGCGGACACGATCGCAGCCCTGCAGCTGTCCAGCGGCATGATCCCCCGCTTCGCGGGCGGCGTAGCCGATCCCTGGAACCACGTAGAGGCGGCCATGGCCCTGACCGTCGCCGGGCGCCGGGCGGAGGCCGACGCGGCCTACGAGTGGCTGGCCCGCATCCAGCGGCCCGATGGATCCTGGCACCAGTACTACACCGCCGACGGCGTCGACCAGGACAAGCTCGACGCCAACACGATCGCCTATGTCGCGGCGGGTATCTGGCATCACTGGCTGCGCTTCAGCGACGCCGGGTTCCTAGCCGAGATGTGGCCGGTGGTGCAGCGGGCGCTCGACTTCGTGCTGGCGTTGCAGACCGCCAGGGGCGAGATCCTGTGGGCCCGCCACGCTGACGGCACGCCCTGGCCGTTCGCGCTGCTCACCGGATCCTCCTCCATCAGCCACAGCCTGCGATGCGGCCTGGCCGCCGCCCGTCAGGTGGGCGAGGAGCGGCCCAGCTGGGAGCTGGCGCTGGCCCGGCTGGTGCACACCATCCGCCACT
>VXWX01000102.1 GCA_009835735.1 Acidimicrobiaceae bacterium | reverse complement strand
ACTCCCAGCGACAGGCCGAGGTTGGGGTTGGTGTCGCAGTCGAGGGCGACCACCCGGGCGCCCCGGCGGCCCAGCGTGCGGGCCAGCACCGCGCTCGTGGTGGTCTTGCCGGCTCCACCCTTGCCCACGACGGCGATCTTCACCGCGGCACCTCCTCGCCGAGAGAGTAGAGCGACACGACATGGTCGACCAAGCCACCGACGGCTCCGGCCAGCTCGCCGTTGGGAGCGGAGTCCAAGGGAGCGGTGCCGCAGCGGTCGGCCCGTCCGGCGGTGCCGTCGTGGGGTACCACCGCGGCGGCCTCCAGGCCCAGGCGCTCCGAGACCCGGGCCGCGTCGGAGCCGTCGCGGGTCTTGTTGACGACGAGCACGAGGCGCAACGGCCCCCACTTCGCACCGGAGAGGCTGAGGAGGCGTCTCGCCGTGTGCATCGACTTGACGGTCGGCTCGACGACCACGCACACGGTGTCGGCGTATCTGGCCCAGCCGAACATCGCTTGGCGGGTACCGCCGGGGAGGTCACCGACCAGGTGCCACGAGTCCCGGTCGAGTTCCTCGACCACCTGGCTCCAGGCGTGCTGGGCCTGCTGAAGTCGTGTCACGTGGCCCCAGAGGTTGCCGAACTGCAGGTAGCGGACACCGTCGGGACATATCGCCGCGTACTGGTCCACCATGGCGGCCGCGTCCAGACCGGGCCGCAGCACCCAGCGGGGTCCCCCCTCCGGGCCGGCGACGACCACGTCGTCGGGTATCGGATGGTCGTCCACTCCCACCCCCAGGGAGTAGGGAAGCCCGGGCATCGGATCGGAGTCGAGCGCGAGCACGGGCTGGCCGCGGCGGGCCAGCAGCCGGGCGAACGTGCCCGCGATCGTCGACTTGCCCGCGCCGCCCTTGCCGACGAACGCCACCCGGATCATCGGTGCCGATTCTGCCAAGGGCGTTGGTTCTTCCATCCGTTCGGTCCTAGTCATTGAGGAAGCAGGCGGCCCAGCGCCCCGGGGCTACTTCCTTGAACTCGGGCGTCTCCTCGCTGCACTTGGCCATGGCGTCGGGGCATCTGGGGGCAAAGGGGCAGCCTCGCTGGGGCGCCGTGGCACTGGGGATCTCGCCTCGCAGCACTATGCGCTGCCTGGCCGCCGCCGGGTGATCCGTGGGTACCGCCGACAGCAGGGCTCGGGTGTAGGGATGGGCCGGGTTGTCGAACAGCTCGCCCGCCGGGGCCGACTCGACGATGCGCCCCAGGTACATGACCGCGACCCGGTCCGAGATGTGACGGACCAGGGCCAGGTCGTGGGCGATGAACAGGTAGGCGAGGCCGCGTTCGGCCTGCAGGTCCAGCAGCAGGTTGATGATCTGGGCCTGTATCGATACGTCGAGGGCCGACACCGGCTCGTCGCACACCACAAGACGGGGATCGAGCGCCAGGGCCCGAGCGATGCCGACCCTCTGGAGCTGACCGCCCGAGAGTTCGTGGGGCAGGCTCCGAGCTTGGGCGGCGGTGAGTCCCACACGGTCCAGTACCTCGACGGCCCGCTGACGGGATTGGGAGCGAAACGCCAGGCCTTGGATCCTCAGTCCCTCGGCCACGCTGTCGCCGACGCTCTTGCGGGGATCCAGCGCACCGATGGGGTCCTGGAACACGATCTGCATGCGCTGCCGGAGGGCCTTCATCTCGGTCCGGCCGGCGGCGAGCACGTCGCGGCCCTCGAAGGTCACCGAGCCGCCGCTCGGCTGGATGAGGCGCAGCACACTCAGGCCAACCGTCGTCTTGCCGCCGCCCGACTCGCCCACAAGCCCCAACGTCTCGCCCGCGGCGACACGGAAGCTCACCCCGTCGACGGCTCTCAGCGGCCCAGAGCGGGCCATCGACCCCCCGGAGCGGACCCTGTAGTGCTTGACGAGGTCGGTGACCTCCAGCAGCGCCGGACCGGCCGTGGCCGTCGCGCCGGATGCAGTCGCACTACCCATGGAGCCAGCACCTCACATGGTGCCCGTCGCGGGGAGACACCGGATCAGGCGCCTGCTCGGTGCACGCCGTCAGGCCGCTCTCAACCCGAGGGGCGCAGCGTGGCGCGAAGCTGCAGCCCACCGGAAGGTCGAGGGGAACAGGCACGCTGCCGGGTATCACCCTCAGCCGGCTCTTCGATTGCGACGCCGCGGGCCGCGACTCCATGAGCCCCAGGGTGTAGGGGTGCAGAGGCGCGTCGTACAGCTCCGAGACAGCGCACTCCTCGACGATGCGGCCGGCGTACATCACCGCGGCCCGGTCGGCGATCTCTGCGATCACTCCGAGGTCGTGGCTGATCAGGATGACGGCCATGCCGTTGGCCGACTGCAGCTCCCGCAGGAGTTCGAGGATCTGCGCCTGCACGGTGACGTCGAGCGCGGTGGTCGGCTCGTCCGCGATTAGCAGGTCGGGCTCCCCGGCCAGGGCGATGGCGATCATCACACGCTGGGCCATACCGCCCGACAGTTGGTGCGGGTACTCGCGTACACGACGCTCCGGATCGGAGATCCCGACCCGGTCAAGCAGTTCGACGGCCCGGCGGCGGCGGGCGGGGCGGTCCATGCCGGTGCCGGCCTTGAGGGCTTGGCCGATCTGGCGCCCAACCGACATCACGGGGTCGAGCGAGGCCCGGGGCTGCTGGAAGATCATGGCGATCCTGGGGCCGCGCACCGAGTTGAGGACCCGCTCGGATGCTCCCACCAGCTCGGTTCCGTCGAAGCGCACCGACCCTTCGACGATCCGCCCCGGCGGTTCGATGAGGCCGGCAATCGACAGCGACGTCACGCTCTTGCCGCAACCCGACTCCCCCACTAGCCCCACCACCTCGCCCCTACGGATGTTGAAGCCGACGCCGTCGACCGCCTTGACCACTCCGGCGTCAACGAAGAAATGGGTGTGGAGGCCCTCGACACTCAGCAGCGGCTCGGTCATCGGGCGGCTCCCGAAGTCCGCGATCTGGGGTTCCAGAAGTCGTTGAGGGCATCGCCTAGCAGGTTGACGCCCAGCACCGCCACGGCAATGGCCAAGCCGGGGAAGACCGACATCCACCACGCGCGCCGGACGAACGACTGGGCGTTGTTGAGCATGTAGCCCCAACTGATCACGTTGGGGTCGCCCAGCCCGAGGAAGCTCAAGCTGGCCTCGATCAGGATGGCCCCGCCCACCTGCAACGACGCCAGCGCCACCACCGGCGCGATCGTGTTGGGCAGCACGTGCGTCCTCAGGTTTCGCCACGGCGACGACCCCAGCGCCTCGGCCGCGGTCACGTACTCGAGCTCCTTCACGGCCAACACCCCCGACCGCGCCACCCGAGCGGTCAACTCCCAGGATGTCAGCGCCAGGACGAGCACCATGTTCCGCAGCCCGGGGCCGAACAGGGCCACCACCGTCAGCGCCAGGAAGAACCGGGGCAGGACCTGCGACAGCTCCGTGAAGCGCATCAGCAAGTCGTCGACCTTGCCGCCCGCGAAGCCGGCCACGCCCCCGACGACGGTGCCGATGACCAGCGACGCCCCGGCCACTGCCACCCCAACGAACAGGCTTGTGCGGGCCCCGTGGACCACACCCGCGAACACGTCGCGGCCCAGGTCGTCGGTTCCAAGCCAATGCTTCGGTGAAGGCCGTTCGAACGGCGTCCCCGCGAACGAGAACGGATCGGTGGGGGCGATGTAGGAGGCCAGGGCGGCGACAAGCACGAACAAGACCGTCAGCACAAGCCCGACGACAGCTACGGGGCTGGACGCGAGGCGCCTCCAGGAGCCCCTCTCCCAGCGGGCTCTGTGGTGTTCCGAGGCGCCCGAACCGGCCGGACCGCGGCCGGAAGCGGCATGCTCTGTGAGCGCGACCGGTCTCTCAAGTGCCATGACGCACCCGCGGGTCCAGGAGCGAGTAAACGAGGTCGGTGATGAGGTTCATCAAGATGATCGTCACCGACAGCATCAGCAGCATCGCCGTGATGATGGCGAAGTCGCGGGCCAGGATGGCGCTCAGCAGCAGGCGGCCCAAGCCCGGCCAGGCGAACACCGTCTCGACCAGGACCGAGCCGGCGAACATGAAGCCGATCTGGCTCCCGATCACGGTGACGATGGGCAGCATGGCGTTGGGCAGGGCGTGGCGAATGAGCACCCGACGGCGCGACTGGCCCCGGGCGCGGGCGGCCCGTATGTACATCTCGTCGAGGTTCTCGATCACTGCGGCCCGCGTGACCCGCATGATCGGCGGCACGTACACCGTCACCAGCGCGACGATGGGAAGGACCATGTGGTGGGCCACGTCAAGCACGGCCCGAAGCCCCTCGTAGTCGGCCCGGGCGTCGTTACGGCCCTGGACCGGGAACCAGTCGAAACGCAACGCAAAGAGCAGCAGCAGCACCTGAGAGAGCCAGAAGACCGGCACCGCGTGGCCCAACAGGGTGGCGGTGCGGGCAGTGTTGTCCAGTGCCGAGTTCTTGCGGGCCGCGGCCAGCGTCCCGACGCTGATACCGATGACGGTGGCGATGGCCAGCGCCGGAACCATCAGCAGCAGCGTGGCCGGCAGCTGGTCGAGGATCACGCCGACTGCCGACCGGTTCTGCCGGTAGGAGAATCCCAGGTCCCCCTGGAGGAGGCGGCCCAGATAGACGAAGAGCTGCTCGTGCAGTGGCCGGTCGAGCCCGAAGCGCTCCCGCATCATGGCGTAGTAGCCGGCGTCGCCGTCCTCGCCCGCTAGGGCGACTATCGGGTCACCGGGCGCGGCGTGGATCAGGATCCACGTCACTACCGACGCGCCGAACACGAGCGGGACGGCCTGAATGAGGCGTCGCACGGTGTATCGGACCAGGAGCGCCTCCTCTCGTGGTCTTGGCTAGGCCTCTACTCCTCGAAGAAGGCGGTCTCGGCGACGTGGCCGGAGTTGGCTTGGAGACCGCGAACGTTGGCACCCGAGCCCGCCGTGAACTGGGTCTCGACCAGCCACAGGTAGGGCAGCTCGGCGGTGAGGATCTTCTGGATCTCGCCGTAGAGCTCGCCCCTGCGGGCGACATCGGGAGTGCTGGCCGCTGCGTCGAACAGCTCATCGATCTGCGGGTTGACGTAGGCCGCCCCGTTCGAGAACGGGATGTCGCCGATGTTGCTCGAGATGTACATGCGGGCCACGCCGATGGACGGATCGGTGTTGTTGCAGTAGCTGATGATGTTGGTGTCGAAGTCGCGCTCTGTGAACACCTTCGGTATGAAGGCGCTGCGGTCGAGGGGCATGACTTCCACATCGATGCCGACCTCAGCCAGGTTCTGTCGCATGACCTCGGCGTACTTGGGGAACACGCCGAAGCTGAACACCAGCAGGTCGATGCTGAAACGGGTCCCGTCGGAGGCGTAGCCGGCTTCGTCGAGCAGCGCGTTGGCCCGGTCGACGTCATGTGGGTAGCTGGTCACGTCGTCGGTGTAGGCGAAGGCCATCTGGCTGTTGATGGGTCCGGTGGCCACCCGGCCCTGGCCGAAGATGACCTGAGCCAGTATCTGCTCACGGTTGACGGCGTGGGCTATGGCCTGGCGCACCCGCAGATCGCTGAAGACCTCGCGTTCCGAGTTGAAAGTGAGCGTCGGGATGCAGAACCCGCCGCCGGGACCGCTGTTGATGTTGTGCAGCGTTATGGAACCGTCGCCGCTGAGGCGCTCGATCTCGCCGCCGGGAACCCGCCAGATGTAGTCGACCTCGCCCTCCTCGAGGGCCAGCACCTGAGTGTTCTGATCCGGGATCACCCTGAACACGACCCGGTCGAGGTAGGGCAGGCCCTCCTTGAAGTAGCCGTCGTTGCGGACCAGCGTGATCTCGTTGTCGATGTCGTACGACTCCAGCTTGAACGGTCCCGTGCCCACCGGCGTGAGGTTTGCATCCGCGGTCTGCACGTCGTCGACGCCTTCATAGATGTGCTTGGGAAGGATCGGTGCCTCGGTGGAGTTGAGCCGCTGCAGCAGGGCCGCGTAGGGCTGCGTGAAGTTGAACACGACCGTGGCGTCGTCGGGAGTGTCGATCGACTCGAGAATGCTGCTGAGACCGCCCTTCGTGCGCGAGTGATAGTTCAGCAGGATGTTCTCGAAGGTGAACTTCACGTCGGCCGAGGTCATGGGCTCGCCGTCATGCCAGCGCACGCCGTCAGCCAGATGGAATGTGTACTGGGTGCTGTCGTCGCTCACCTCCCACCACTGGGCCAGGTCCGGATGGGGGTTGGCGTTGTCATCGAGTTCGACAAGCCCGTTGAACATCGAGCCGGTGACCGCGTGCACGTTGAACCCGGTGGTGATGCCGGGATTGAAGTGGCCGGGATCGTCGGACAGAGCGATGACCAGAGTGCCGCCGACGGGTGCCACATCGGGGGTATCTTCCGGTTCCGGCTCGGGCTCCGCGGCCGGCTCCTCAGCGGCGGGCTCAGGCTCCTCAGCGGCAGGCTCAGCCTCCTCAGCCGGCTCAGGTTCTGAGGCTGGCTCAGATTCTGCGGCCGGCTCGGGATCCGCGGCCGGTTCTTCAACCGCCGGAGCGGCCGGCTGAGGCGCCGACCCGTCACCGTCGTCATCACCGCAAGAGACGGCGATCAGAGCCAGAGCGAGGATCGCGCTAAGCAGTCTCAGTCGTCGCATGTTGTTCCTTTCTTGGTCCACCGGTCTGCCCGGCAGCAAATCCGCAGGCAACAAGGCCCGGCAAGCTAGAGATACTCGATTGGCGAGTCAATTCCACTAAATGCAAATCGCATCTAGTAAAGGTAACGGCTGGCGCGGACCGGGCGATCCCGGCCGACGAGAGCCATGTCTGCAGCACGGATAGCGTCGCGCTGATGGGACGCCGACGCCTGCGCATAGCCGGCACCGTCCAGGGCGTGGGGTTCAGGCCTTACCTGCATCGGCTGGCCCTGAGCCTGTCGCTGACCGGGACGGCGGGCAATGACGACGAAGGCGTCTGGTGCGAGATCCAGGGCCGTCGAGCCGATCTGGACGAGTTCGAGGCGCGGGTCGCCGTCGAGGCTCCCCCGCTGGCCCGGGTGGATTCGGTCCTTTCCGCCGATGTCGCCGCGGTCGAGGGTGAGAGGGACTTCTTGCTCGCGCCTAGCACGCCCGGGTCGGACACGGTCACCGGCACCGTCCCTCCCGACGTCGCCGCCTGCCCGGCCTGCCTTGCCGAGGTCGCCGATCCCGGTGGGCGCCGGTACCGGTACGCGTTCACTTGCTGCACCGACTGCGGACCCCGCTACACGGTCGTGAGGAGCCTGCCCTACGACCGCGAGCGCACCTCAATGGCGGCCTTCGAGTTGTGCGAGGCCTGCGAGGCCGAGTATCGAGATCCCGCCGACCGCCGCCACCACGCCCAGGCCGTGTGCTGCGCTGACTGCGGGCCAGCGCTCTCGCTGGAGTCGGTGTCTGGGGAGCCGTTCGCCGGCGACCCCATTTCCGAGGCCGCCGCGCTGCTGCGGGAGGGTCGGATCGTGGCTGTCAAGGGCCTGGGCGGCTACCAGTTGGCGTGCCGGGCCGACGACAGCGCCGCGGTGGCCCGGCTGCGGCGGCGCAAGCACCGCGAGGAGAAGCCGTTCGCGCTGCTGGTCGCTTCGATCGCGGCGGCAAGCGAGCTTGTCCAACTCGACGACCTGGCGGAGCGAGCGCTGACCGGGCCCGAGGCCCCCATCGTGCTGGCGCCGCGCCGGGAGTCGGCTGCGGTCGCCGTCGAGGTGGCTCCCGACACCCGCCTTCTGGGCGTGATGCTCCCGGCTACGCCCATGCACACGCTGTTGGCCGCCGAGACCGGGCTTACGCTGGTATGCACCAGCGGCAACCGCTCCGATGAGCCCATCGTCACCGACGACGCCCGGGTGAGCGACGAACTCGGCGACATCGCCGACGCAGCGCTGCGCCACAACAGGTTGATCGAGCGCCGGGCCGATGACTCGGTCGGCCATGTGGTTCACGGTGGCTTCCAGTTGCTGCGCCGGGCCCGAGGCTACGCGCCCGGCACCGTGCGGCTCGACCGCGACGGCCCGGCCGTGCTGGCCGTGGGGGCGGAGCTCAAGAGCACGGTGTGCCTCGCTCTCGGTGCCGACGCCCACATGTCCGTGCATCTCGGCGACCTGGAGCATCCGGCCGCGTTGGGTGCCTTCGAGACCGCGGTGGCCGACATGCTGGCGTTGACCCGGGCCACGCCGGAGTTGCTGGTTCACGATCTGCATCCGGAGTACCTGTCGACCAAGTTCGCGGCCAGCGCCGACCTCGCGCCCCGGCTGGGAGTGCAGCACCACCACGCCCACCTGGCGTCCTGCCTCACCGACGCGGGCTTCCGCGGCCCGGCCATCGGCGTGATGTTCGACGGCATGGGATGGGGCCCCGACGGCACCCTCTGGGGCGGCGAGATCCTGGTGGGCGACGCCGGCGGCTACGAGCGCTCCGCCCACCTGCGGCCAGTGCACATGCCCGGCGGCACGGCCGCGATCCGCCAACCCTGGCGTATGGCGTTGGCCCACCTCCACGAGGCGTTCGGCACGGACCTGCCCCCAATTCCCGCGCTGTCCGGGCGCGAAGCCGATGTGGTGCAGGTCCTAGACCAGTGCCGTCCGAGCCAGTCGATCCTTACGACATCGATGGGCCGGCTCTTCGACACCGTGGCGGCCCTGTGTGGGATCGCTGGGACGACGACCTACGAAGGCCAGGCCGCCATCCGCCTCGAGCAGGCCGCGGGCCCAGACGTCAGGCGCTACCCCGTCGAGATTAGCGCGAACACTCCAACCGTGATCGAGTTCTCCCCGCTCGTCGAAGCGGTGACCGCGGACCTGCTGGCCGGACGGCAGCCGTCAGTGATCTCCAGCGCCCTCCACCGCTGGGTGGCTGATGTGGCCGTGGCCTCGGCCCAGCACGCCCGTGAGATGTCGGGGCTGGCGACGGTGGCCCTGTCGGGGGGCGTGTTCCAGAATCGCCGCCTCATGCAGTTGCTGGTGCCCGACCTGGAGCAGGCGGGCTTCGAGGTCCTGCGCCACCGCCAGGTCCCGCCCAACGACGGAGGGATCGCCCTGGGTCAGGCAGCGGTGGGCCGGGCCACCCTGTCCGGCCGCGGCTAGCGTCTAGCTGGTCGATCGACGGCGACGCAGGAGCATCACCACCATGAAGATCGGTGTCGTAGGCAAGGGCGGCGTGGGCAAGACCACCGTCAGCGCGCTGCTGGCCCGGTCACTGGCGGACCGTGGCCGCCGTGTGCTGGCCGTGGACACCGACTCCAACCCCAACCTGGGGCTGTCGCTGGGGCTCGACCCTGTCCAGACCGAGGCCCTGCCGACGGTGCCCCGGTCGATCATCGTCGGTTCCCGGGGCGACCTCACCGTCGGCGAGTTGATGGCCGACTACGCAGCCGACACCCCGTCGGGCGTGGCCGTGATGTCGGCGTTGCGGGTGACCGAGGCCGCGGCGGGATGCACCTGCGGCGGCCACGCCACCGTGCGGAGCCTGCTGGGCGAAGCCCTCGAAACCGAGACCGACGACACCATCGTCGACATGGAGGCGGGCATCGAGCATCTAAGCCGCTCCGGCGGGACTCTGGCCCATGCCGACGTGCTGGTGCTGGTAATGGAGCCCAGCCTCAAGGCGGTCATCACCGCCCGCCGTACGATCGCTCTGGCCCGCGAACTCGGCATCGGCGCCTGGGTAGGCGTGGGCAACAAGGTCAGCGACGACCAGCACGACCTGCTGGCCCGGCTGTGCGCCGACCACGAAGTCCCCCTCAATGTGGTGGTTCCCGCCAGCCGGGACGTCGTAGCGGCCGACCGGACGGGCACACCGCTCACGCGCGCCGAGGCCGGCACCGTCTGGGCGGCCGTTGAGACTCTGACCGACCGGCTCCTGGAGTTAGCCAGCCTGCCTGTACCCCAGTAGTTCCTGCGCGTCTCCGGCGCTCAGTCGCCGTGGCGGTGGCGGTGGTGGAGGTCGGGGACGTGGGGGTGGCTGTGCACCCTGGGCCGGTGCTGGTGGACGTGGGTGTGGCGCCCCTCGACGGGCTCTTCGTGGGAATGATCGTGATGGTCGTCTTCGTGGCTGTGCTCGTGCTCGTGCTCCATGGCCTCATGGGCGTGCTCGTGGTCGTGTGCCGATTCCAGTGACACACCCACTCCGGTGGCGGCAACCACCACCGCGATCAGCTGCGCGACCGTCACCGACTCTCCCAGCACCGACCAGGCGATGATCGCGCCGATAAACGGCGCGGCCGCGAAGATCACCTGACCCCGGGCCGCGCCCAGGTCCCGAGCGCCCTTGACCCAGAACACGATCGACGCGCCGTAGCCGGCCATGCCGATGAGCAACCCCGCCACGACCTGGCCAGCTGTGATACCGGTGGCGCCCTCAGCGAAGGCCAACCCCAGAATCAGGTTGGCCAGCCCGGCCACGAACCCCTTCAACAGGACCACCTGTTCGGGGCTGAGCTGGTCGATCTTGGCAGTCACACCGTTGTCGACCCCCCACGCCAGGCACCCTGCCGCGATCAATAGCGCGCCGACGTCGATCTGCGCGCCCGGCTCCCAGGACAGGACCACCCCCGCCACGGTCACCAGCGCGGCGCCGGTCAGGACACGCGCCCCGAGATGCTCGCGGAAGATGACGGCGGCCAGCAGGACGGTGGCGGCCAGTTCCAGGTTGAGCAGGATCGATGCGGTCGCGGCCGGGGTGCGGGCCAGGCCGGCCACCAGCAGCGCCGGCCCGATGGCGCCGCCCGCGACAACTGCCGCCAGCGCAGGACGCCAGTCGCGCCGCAGCGCCACCGCAGACGGCGGCGAGCGGACGACCGACGGCACGACCGCGATCCCCGCGCCCAGGTAGAGAAGGCCGGCTAGCACCAGCGAGGACATTTTGCCGGCCAGCTCGGACGCGGCCGGCGCCGACGCTCCGAACAGCACCGCCGCCAGCAAACAGCGCACGATCCCGGCGCGGCTCACAGGCCTCCCCCCGCGTCGAACCCCGCGCGGCTCATGAGGCTCTCCGAGCGGAGAGCCACAAGCGACTCACGCTCCCTACTCTGCCGCGATCCGCGGTTTGATCAACAAATCCGGGGCAGGGGATCGCCGACCAGCATGTCGACGATCCTGGTGCCGCCGAAGCCGGTGCGCACCAGCACCAAGCCCGGATGTTCATCGGTGATGGCACCCACGACGCACGCGTCGGCGCCGGCCTCGCAGTTCCGCATGGCCCGTACCGCGGCGTCGGCGTCGGCAGCGGGAACCACCGCCAGCATCTTGCCCTCGTTGGCGATGTACAGCGGATCGAGTCCCAGCAGCTCACACGCCCCGGCCACCGCGCCCCGCACCGGCAGCGCCCGCTCGTCCAGCTCCACCCCCAGCCCGGAGGCCGCCGCCAGCTCGTTGCAGATGGAGGCCACCCCTCCCCGGGTCGGGTCGCGCAGCCACCGGGTGGCCGGCACCGCATCCAGCAGGGCCGCCACCAACTCGTGCAGCGGCGCCGTGTCCGAAGGAACGTCGGCGGCCAGGGCCAGGTCGCCGCGGGCCACCATCACGGCCACGCCGTGGTCGCCGATCGTGCCCGACAGCACCACCGCGTCCGACGGCTGCACCGACGCCGCGTCCAGCTGCGCCCCCGGCCTCACGAACCCAATCCCGGTGGTGGTGATGTAGCAGCCGTCGGCCGCGCCGCGCTCGACCACCTTGGTGTCTCCGGTGACGACATGGACGCCCGCGGCCGCCGCGGCCCGGGCCACATCGTCCACAATGGCTTTCAGCTCATCGACGGCCAGCCCCTCCTCCAGCACCAGCGACACCGCGAGCGCGACGGGTTCGGATCCCATGGCCGCCAAGTCGTTGACGGTGCCGTTGACGGCCAGGTCGCCGATTGAGCCGCCGTTGAAGCGGCGAGGCGTGACCACGAAGGCGTCAGTGGTCACGGCCAGGCGCCTGCCGTCGCCGCCCTCGAGCACGGCGCCGTCCTCGAGCGCGTCGAGCACCGGGTTAGAGAAGGCCGGGCGGATGACGGCCTCGAGCAGCGACTGGCTGGCCCTTCCGCCGGCCCCGTGGGCCATGGTGATGGTGTCGTCGGTGAGCCTGGGGGCGCGCCGCCGCCACGACTCGACCCGGGCCAGCACGGCCTCGCGTGCCTCGAAGTCGTCGCCAGACGCCATCAGGTGGCGTGGACCGGGATGCGCGACCGGCTCGAGTACCGCCCGTAGTTGTAGTAGGCCGCGCAGGCACCCTCCGAGGACACCATGCAGGTGCCGATCGGCGTCTCGGGGGTGCAGGCCGTTCCGAAGACCTTGCACTCCCACGGCCGCAGCGCTCCCTTGAGCACCTCGCCGCACTGGCAGGCCTTGGGGTCGGCCACCCTCACGCCGGGAACCTCGTAGCGCAGCTCGGCGTCCCACGGCGCGAACTCGGGTGCGATCGCCAGCGCGCTCTGGGCGATGAAACCGAGACCCCGCCACTCAAAGTGCGGCCTCACCACGAAGACCTCCCGCAGCAGCGCGAGCGCCCGGTCGTTGCCATCACCGGACACCACTCGCCGGTACTGGTTCTCGACCTCGCACCGCCCCTCGGACAGCTGGCGCAGCAGCATCAGCACCGATTGAAGAATGTCGACCGGCTCGAAACCCGCGGTGACCAAGGGTCGGCCGTACTGCTCGGGCACGAACCGGTACGGCCGGGTGCCGATCACGGTGGAGACGTGGCCGGGACCGAGGAAGCCGTCGAGGTCGAGCCCTGGTGAGTCGAGGATGGCCTTCAGCGGTGGGACGATCGTGACGTGGTTGCAGAACACACTGAAGTTGTCGACCCTGCGCTCACGGGCCTGAAGGAGAGTGACCGCGGTGGATGGCGCGGTCGTCTCGAACCCCACCGCGAGGAACACGACCTGGCGGTCGGGGAGCCGCTCCGCGAGGGCCAGCGCGTCCAGAGGCGAGTACACGATGCGGACGTCCGCCCCCCGGGCCTTGGCCTCCAGCAGGGTCGACTCCCCTCCCGGCACCCGAAGCATGTCGCCGAAGCAGCACATGGTCACACCCTCGGCGCAGGCCACCGCGACGGCGTCGTCGACTCGGCCCATCGGGATCACGCAGACCGGGCACCCCGGCCCATGGATCAACTCGATGCTGGCGGGCAGCAGAGCTTCGATGCCGTGGCGGTAGATAGCGTGGGTGTGACCCCCGCAGACCTCCATGAACTTCCTGGACGGCTGGCCGGCCGCCGCGTCGGCGATGTCGGCCAGCAGGCGGCGGGCCGCTTGCGGGTCTCGGAACTCGTCCACGTACTTCATCGCGCTCGCTCCACGGTCTGCTCGCCGGCGCCTTGCAGGCCCGCGGCCCGCTCGCACAACGAGGTCATCAGCGCGGCCTGGGCCTCCTGGATCCGGTGCACCGACATCGACTGTACGACGAGGTTGTGGTGCACGCTCGCCTGGCCCGTGAACGACCCGCCCCCGTAACCGCTGATGCCCACCGTGGCCAGTCCCATCGTTGCAGCCTGGTCGAAGGCGGCCAGCAGGTTCCGGGATGCGCCGCTTGTGCTGCATCCCACCAGCACGTCGCCGGGTCGTGCGAAGGCGTCGAGCTGCCGGGAGAAGATTCGCTCGGCACCGAGATCGTTGGCCAGGGCGGTGGCCACGGCGTAATCAGCGGAGAGCGACTCGGCCGGGATGTCCCGGAAGCGCAGCACCCGGGCCAGCCGGGCCGCGTCGGTGGCGCTTCCCCCGTTGCCCATGGTCAGCACCCGACCGCCAGCCCCGACCGCACGGCAGATAGCCGCCCCAGACTCCACCAGCGTGGCCCGGTTGGACTCGAGCGACTCCCGCGCCAGCGCCTCCGACTCCTGGACCTTGGCGCCGGCCGACACCCGGAGCGACTCGCGTAGCGAAGCCTCGTCCTCCTCGGCCGCATCGAGGAACGGATACAGGAAACCGGTGGAATCCCCTCCGGCCGAGGCGGCGCTGCCGACGAGACCGGGATGCTCGAGCGCCACCTGGACCAGCTCCCACAGCAGGTGGTAACTGAGAACGATGGCGGTGTCCGTCTGATCCGACGAGATGAACAGGTCGGCCGCCCCTGCGTTGGCCCCTATGACCAGCCTGGCGTCCGCCGAGATGTCCGCCTCAACCTCGGATTCCGCCACCGTCGCGGCCAGGGGACGGGTGCCGGCCACCACGGGATGAACGAACTCCACGGCCACGTGATGCGCGTGGTCCGGCGCGCCGGGCGCCCATACGCACAGCCGCCGCCCGGCGGTGAAGGCCCGGGCCAGCCACATCGCCGCGCCTACCGGGTCGCGGCCGCAGTCGATGGCCGCGGTCATGGCAGATCGCTGGTGAAGGCCTCGATCTCCTCGTCGTACACCGATCCCAGCTCCCGCATGAACGCCAGCGTCTCAGCCGCCTCGGCCGCATCGATCTTCGACATGGCGAACCCCACATGCAGCAGCACCCAGTCGCCGACGGCCAGAGGCTCATCGTCCACCATGATGGTGTTGACCTCCCGCTGCGCCCCGTCCACATCGACGATGGCGGTGTGCGGGCCCGACGGCTGCAACTCGACCACTTGGGCGGGAATGCCGACGCACATCAGACGCCGGCCTCCACCTGCGGCCCGGACACGGACTCGGGACGCGGCGGCACCCCGTGCACGAGACCCCCGACAAGGGCGGCCAGCGCGTCCACCACGGGATCGGAGGGGTTGTGATCGAGCAGGGGCTCCGACAGGGCGTCGGCGTCGAGCACAGCCTCGGACCAAGGCAACACGCCGATCAGTTCCAGCCCGTGGCGTGAGCAGTACTCCTCGATGGCGTCGGTGTCCGAGGGATGCCGGCACTTGTTGGCCAGCACCGCCACCCGCCCGATGGAGGTCTCAGCCGCCAGCGAGGACTGCAGCCGCGCTGCTTCCAGCGACCGGTAGTAGGGCTCGACGACCAGCACCAGCACATCTGCGTGCCTCGCCGTTCCCCGGCTCAGATGCTCGGGCGACGCCTCCAGGTCCAGCAGCGTGACCGTGCCGGCGGCCTCTCCCAGATCGGCCAGCAGCGCGCTCACGGTGGCATGTGCTGAGCACATGCAGCCCTCGTCGGCGTGCTGGGGCATTCCCATCCGCACGAGTCGCACGCCGTCGGGAGCCGCGGCCGCGTGCTGCTCAAGCACGTCATCCACCGGAGTGGCCAGCCGGGGGCCGTCGAAGCGGCGCGACACGAGCGACACCGGCAGGGTCGGCAAGGCGGCCGCGGGATCCACGCCGATGGCCGAATGCAGGTTGGGGTTCGTGTCGCCGTCTATGGCCACGACACGGACACCCGACCGGGCCAGCAGGCGGGCCGCGGTGGCGCAGACGGTCGTCTTGCCGGCCCCGCCCTTGCCCGCGACCGCGATCCTCATGCTCGGGAGCCGTCTAGCGCCTCGAAGTACTCCAACGCAGAGATGAGGCCATCGCGGACCTGGGCCAACTCCTCGGCCGCAGCCGCAGCCGAGGCTCGCCCGGAGTCTGTGAGCGAGTAGAGGCGCCGGTCGGGTCCGGAGAGTGAGGAAACCCACTGCGAGGTGACCAGACCGCGCTGCTGCATGGTCCGCAGCGCCCGGTAGACGGCAGCAAGATCTACCGACAGACCGAGGGATCGGACCGTCTCGTACAGCTCGTAGCCGTAGGACGTTCCGTCGCGCTCCAGGCTGAGCAGCAGGAACCCGGGCAGGAACCGCCGCGGCAGCCCCTCGGAACTCTCAGCCGGCATGGTCGTGGTCGTGACCCAGGCGCTGAGCGATGCAGGCTTCGGCCTCGTCGACGGAGGCATGGCACCAGCAGTCGGCGCTGCACTCGCCGTGGGTCGGCTTGGTCAGGTCGGCGAAGGCCTCATGGAACTCCCGCGCGCCCCGCTCGAGGCCGAACTCGGAAAGCGCGTACCAGTCGCCGTCGCGCACGAGGAAGTCCTCGTCCACCAGCCGGTCCAGGTACGTCATCCCGATGGCGGCGTCCACCCCGAGGAAGCGCTCGATCAGCCCCGGGTCGACCACATCGCCGAACCCCTCGCCCCGCAGCCAGTACATGACCTGGAGGATCTCGCTGCGCCAGTAGAGGGCAGCCAGCGCTCCGGACTTGGGTGACGCCGCCTGGGTGCTCACGATCCGGCGCCCAGACGCTCGGCCTTGACCGACACGCCTTCGAGCGCACCGGCGATGACGGTGAGTTGCTCGTTGATCCTGGTGACCGAGGGACCCACCGACGCGCACTGCGTCTCGATGGCCCTCACCCCGAAGGTGACTTTGCCCAACGACTGCGAGATACGCCGGAGCGAGCGCGCGATGGCGATCAGGTACACCGCGAGCGCACCGACGAAGACCACGATCTCGACCACGGTCAGCACGATGAGGAGCGTCCGCATCAGTCATCGCCCCCCGACTGGGCCAGGGCCTCGTCAAGGAAGGCATCGTGCTTGAGCGCCTCCTCGGTGAAGGTGTCCAGCCGCACCGTGGTCTGATGCAGCATCCAAGTGGTGGCCGTGTTGCGGGCCACCTGTTTGCCCGTCTCCCAGATGGCGTCCGCGCCCGTCTCGATGCGACGCACCTTGCGGTAGAAGATCTGCAGCAGCAGCACCGCGACCAGACAGACCACCAGACCCAATGCCAGGGTCAGCCACCAGAGCGCGTTGGTGCTCATCGTCAGCCGCCGTCCTTCGAGGCGAGATGCGCTCGCACCGCGCCCGCCCCCGCGGTGATCCGCTCGATCGCCGCGTTGACGTCGTTGACCGCCCACAGCGGAGAGGTGTTGTCGCGGGACTCCTCCAGCGCGGCCAGGATCGCCGCGGCCTTCACCGCAGCCCGATGAGCGCCGCGGATCATGAGCAGCAACAGCACGACCACGGCCAGGATCAGAACGCCCCCGATCACATAGCCAATGACCCATCCTGTCGACATGAACCCTCCCGCAGCCGTACCCAGCGGTCCGGGCCAGCCTAACCCAAGGCCTCCGCTAGATGCGATTCGCACTTAGTGTGTAGTATCGAGTCCGTCGGTAGCGCCCCGACCGCAGGAGGCTTCGCTCGTGGTCCAGTACACCAAGGTCGTGCCAGGCTCGACGCACGGCGAGCTCGAGGCCAAGCCGCTCATCACCGACCCCGGTGACCCGCTCGCGCCGGTCGCCCTGCGCAGCCCGCTCCGACCCAAGCGATCAGAGCTGGTGTCCCAGGGCCCGCTGGAGAAGGCCTACTTGTTCTGGATCGTGGGTGCCAGCTGCGACGGCTGCACCATCGCCATCTCGGGCGCCACCCATCCCCGGGTCGAGGACCTGCTGACAGGCCGGGTTCCAGGACTGCCTCGCATAGAGCTCATCCACACCGTGCTATCGGTGGAGTCTGGACCGGAGTGGACTGAGAACCTCCGCCTGGCGGCCGAGGGCAAGCTCGACGCCCCCTACCTGATCTTCTGGGAGGGGTCGATCATGGACGAGACGGTCTCGGGCGAGTACGGCTACTGGATGGGGCTGGGCGAGGACCGTGAGGACGGCCGCCAGATCACCAGCCTCGAGTGGCTCGACCGCCTGGCTCCGGGTGCCGCCGCCGTGCTGTCGATCGGGACCTGCGCCTGCTGGGGCGGCATACCGGCTGCGCAGGGCAACCCCACCAACGCCATGGGCGTCATGGACCACCTCGGCAAGGACTACCGGTCTGCGCTGGGTCTCCCGGTGATCAACATTCCGGGCTGCTCGCCGGTGGGAGACAACATCACCGAGACCGCCGCCGCGGCCCTGTTGTTCCTCAACGGCCTGGCCCCGCTGCCCGAGTTCGATGAGCTGGGCCGGCCCGCCTGGCTGTTCACCGAGACCGTCCACCGGCACTGCCCCCGGGCCGGCTACTACGAGGAGGGCGTGTTCGCCCACTCCTACGGCGACAAAGAATGCCTGGTCGAGTTGGGATGCTGGGGCCCGATCGTGCAGTGCAACATCGCCGAGCGGGGCATCGTCGACGGCCACGGCGGCTGCATGAACATGGGCGGCATCTGCATCGGCTGCACCATGCCCGGCTTCCCGGACAAGTTCTCGCCCATCTACGAACGTCCGCCCGGCGCGCTGCTGTCCACCAACACCAACCGGGTGATGGGCGGGTTCATCCGGCGCATGCGCCAGCTGTCCCAAACCGACAAGATGCGCTCGGCCCGGTGGCATGACAGCCGCGACCTCCCCAGCGGCTGGAGTCGCTACAAGACCCAGCCCGTCGGAGCAGAGCGCTTGATTCATCGGCTCTACTCACGCAAGCAGCACTCTCACGAGGGAGGCCGTTAGTCGAATGTGCTTCAAGAACCTCCCCATCGAATTCGACGACGCCGGCAAAGCCCGGCTGGTCGAGGGCATCCCAGATCCCTACGCGGTCGCGGTAGCCGAGCCGCGGGACTTCGTCCGCAGCGCGCTGGACCGCCGCAGCGCAGGCGCGCTGGCCGCACCGCCACGGCTGCGGGAGTGGAGCATCGACCCGGTGACCCGGGTCGCCGGCGCGCTGGCGGTGCATACCGTCCTCGACCTCGAGACCCGCACCGCAGTGGAGGCCCACTCCATGGCGATGCTCTTCCGCGGCTACGAGATCATCCTCAAGGGCCGCGATCCCCGCGACGCCATCGACATCTCGTCAAGAGCCTGCGGGGTGTGCGGCGGCGTGCACGCCTCGGTGTCGTCGCTGGCCATCGAGATGGCCTTCGGCATCCAGCCCCCGCCCCTCGGCGCGTGCGTACGAAACCTGGGCGAGGTGGCCGAGATGTTCTACGACCACCCGCTGCATCTGGGTCTGCTGGCCGGACCCGACTATTCCACCGCCATCGTGTCGGTCACCAACCCCGAGCTAGTTGATCGAGCGTCCAAGACGCTGGCCCCGCACGCCGACGTCCACGGGTACGTCACCATCAAGGACATCATGGACGCCCTCAACCCGCTGGAGGGGTCCATCTACCTGGAGTCCCTGGAGTACACCCGCATCGCCCGCAAGATGTGCACGCTGATGTACGGGAAGTACCCACATCCGTCCACGCTCGTGCCCGGCGGCGTGTCCACCACCGTCAGCACCACAACCTTCAACGAGTACTACGCCAACCTCGGCCTGATCTTCGACTACGCCAAGCGGCTGGCCGGGATCTGGGACGACATCTGCGACTTCTTCCTGGAGGCCAACCCGGCCTACTCCGATGTGGGCCTACGACCGTCCAACCTGATCCAGACGGGGATCTGGGACGACGTCGAGGTCTACGACGCCACCTACGCCAACATCGACGCCTGGGGCCAGGCCCGCTACTCGGCGCCCGGCATCATCAAGGACGGCGAGCTCCTCACCACCAAGCTCACCGAGATCAACATGGGCATCGAGGAGTTCGTGGAGCACTCCTACTACGAGGACTGGACGACCAACGGCAATGGCAGCGGCAACGGTCACGTACCGTTCCCCACCGACGCGCTCGGCAACCCGCTGTCGCCGTACCACGCCTGGAACAAGGAGACCATCCCCCGCCCGCAGGGCAAGAACTTCAAGGAGAAGTACTCCTGGGCCACCGCCCCCCGCTGGGACCGCACCTCCATGGAGACCGGCGTGTACGGGCGAATGTGGACCACCGCCATGGCCCAGCAGCTGCCCGACAACCCCTACATCGAGGCCACCGGCGACGGGCTGCGGATGCTGCTGCCGGCGCACGATCTGCCCGAGACAGAGCTGTTCTGGAGGGTGCCCGCCAAGCTGAACGCCTTCGAGCGGAACCGGGGCCGGGCCTACGGTGTGGCCTTCACCGCGGCCATCGGGATGATCTGCCTGATGCAGGCCTTCGAGTACTGGCGCAAGGGTGAGACGAGGGTGTCGACGCCGTTCAAGGTGCCCCGCGACGAGCGGGTGTCGGCCGGCTTCTGGGAGGCCGGGAGGGGGTACTTGACCCACCACATGCACATGGACAAGGGCCGGCTACTCAACTACCAGATCAACACGCCGTCCACCTGGAACGCCTCGCCGCGTGACCCGTTCGGCAGTCCCGGGCCCTACGAACAGGCCATCATGGGAACCCCGATCCTCGAGAGTGTCGGCGACGACGACATCAAGGGCATCGACATCCTGCGAACCATCCGCAGCTTCGATCCCTGCATGCCGTGCACCACCCACATGGACACGGGGCGAGGGGTCATAACCCGCGAGGTCAACTCGTGCGGGTGCACACTGGAGTGATGCGGGCCGCGCAGGACGGCACTCCCCAAATTCCTCAAGCCCCGGCGACACCGCCCCTACACGCCGCCCCGGGCGCGGGCTTAGAGGCGGCCCCGGGATCCTGGACCGGGCGCGACGAGGTGCTCGACACGCTGCTCGGACCGGGCGCGCAGGTGAAGCCCGGACGAGGAGAGGCGGGGCCGGGCTGCACGCTGGTGGGAGGCATCGGCCTGCCATGGCTGCGCGACCTGGACTTCGGCACGAACTGGCTGGCCCGGGCCGCGTCGCTTCAGTGGCCCGACGATGTGGTGCTGGAGGACCTGTCGTACGCCGCGCACCGCGTCATGCACCGTCTCCAGGAGTTGCAGCCCGGGCGGGTGGTGCTGCTCGGCTGCATGCCTCGGGGCACCGGACCGCCCGGAACGATCCGGCGCTACCGGCTGTCCGAGATGCCCGATCCCGACCCCGACGAGGTGCACGAGCGCCTCGGCGAGGCGGTCGGGGGAATCGTCGACCTGGACCACACGCTGGCCGTCTGCCGGCACTGGAACGCGCTGCCCGACGACACAGTGGTCATTGAGGTCGAGCCGGCCGACAGCGAGTTCGGCTGGGGGTTCTCGCAACCGGTCGAGGACGCGGTGGATGAGGTGCTCGACATGGTCCGTCACGAGGTGTCGCGTTGAGTGGGCTGCGCTCAGGGTGGAGCCGGCTCTGGCTCGGGGTTGAGCCGGCGACCGCGCTAGGAACTGGATCGTGACCGGGCCCGACGAACTGGCCTACAGCGAGATCCTCGAGCGGGCGGCCGAGCTGGCCACCAGCCTGCTGGAGTGCGACGACGGGCGCGTCGCCGCCGACGCCGAGGAGTTGCTGGACTGGCTCGACGCCTACCACCGGGAGGGGCTGGGCCGGCTAGTCGAGATGGTGCGTCAGTGGCGCGGCGAACTGTTCCTTGAGCAGGCGGCGCTGGACCCTGTCGTGGGCGAGCTGCTCGCCACCTACGGCCTCGGCACCGACACCGACTCGGCCGCCGCCGAGCGGGTCATCCAGCTGGCCCTGGACGAGGTCCGTCCCTACATCCACTCCCATGGCGGCGAAGTGGAGGTGCTCTCCGTCAGCGACGGCGTCGTGCAGCTTCGGATGCACGGCACCTGCAACGGCTGCACCGCGGCCGACGACACGGTCACCCGCCGCATCGAGGTGTCGCTGCGGGAGCACTGGATCGACTTCAGGCGGGTCGAGATGGAGGAGCACACCGAGGCTCCCCATCCGCCGCCGAGCCCTGGCGACCTCTCCACCGGTTTGACGATCGGGCCTCGCCCGTCATGACCGCGGCGGCGGGGATCGACGTGAGCGATCTCTGCTTCACCGCCCGGGCCCTGGCCCAGACGCATCCGATGACCGAGGCGTCGCACCACTACCGCCAGGAGTGCCTGGAGAGGGAGCGACGCCGCCAGCCCGTGACCGAGCTGGCCGACTGGGCCGCGACCGCTCTCCTGGTGGGCTATTGCCTGCGCCGCTCGGAGGAGCAAAGGGTGAACGACGGCGCGTTCGCCGCCGCGGCCTCCACCGGCAACGAGATCGACCTCGACCATGTGACCGCGCTTACCGAGTCGCTGCGCCTGGGCGACCCCGGCAGTGTCTCGCTGCTGCCCGCGGATGTGACCGTCGCCGCACTCGACCGGATCATCGGCACGGAGTTGGACAAGCGGAACGAACATCTGCGGGAGCAACTGGATGATGCGTCCTGGTCCGAACTCGAGGACTACATCGCATGGTGGGTGATCCACGGCTACGCCCTGCGGGCCAGCGAATGCCCGAAACAATAATGCCGACGAGGGTGCTCGTGGTCGGGGTGGGCAACGTGCTCCACGGCGACGACGGGTTCGGGGTAGAAGTGGTGAAACGGCTCGGCAAGCGGAGCCTCCCGTCCGGGGTCGACGTCGCCGAGACCGGCATCGGCGGGATCCACCTCGTCCATGAACTCATGGCGGGCTACGACGCCCTCGTGGTGGTCGACGCCGTCGACCGGGACCGCCCGCCCGGGACGGTAATGGTGATCGACGCTGAGGTGATCGACGTCGGCGAGCTGCCCGTCGATGAGCGACATGACCTTCTGGCCGACATGCACCTGGCCACCCCGGAGCGCGCCCTCATGGTGGCCAAGGCGGCCGGCGTGCTCCCCGAACGCACCATCATCGTCGGCTGCCAGCCCGCGGAGGTCGACACGCTGGGGATCGGGCTCAGCTCCACAGTGACTCGAGCGGTCGATGACGCAGTCACCGAGGTCGAGCGATGCGTGCGGGAGCTGGCCTCCACCGGCGGCGCCGGGCCGTGACCATCGAGGACCTCGAGGCCGGACTTGCCTCGGTGCGGCTGGCCGAGGCGCCCGACGACTGGGCGCTGGCCGCCTACCGGCTGGCGGTGGCCAAGTCCGAGGCCGCGGCGCGGCCCCAGGACATCGAGCAGGCTCTCGACCTGCTCGACAAGGCGGCCCGGATACTGGACGCGGACCGGGCACCGGTCGAGCACAGCCGCATCCTCACCGCCGCGGCCAACTGCCACCGCGCTGCGGGACGCGCCGACCGAGCCCTCGAGCTCTTTAGGCGGGCAGCGGAGCTGTCCGCCCCCCGGGCACCGGCCGCCGAGCACGCCGCCGCGCTGATCAACCTCGGACTGGCCCACTGCGAGGCCGGCCATCCCGAACCGGCGATCGAGGCGCTGGATCGAGCCGTCAGCCTGATGACCGATGGACTTGAGACGGGCAGCGAGACGGCCAACGGTGGCCGAGGGTCTGATGACGAACCCGGCCGGGTTCTGGGTGCCGCGCTGATCAACCGGGCCCAGGCCCGCCAGTCGCTGGGCCGCGACGAGGACGTGCGAGCGGCACTCGACGACTACCGGAGCGCGATGGCGGCCCTCCCGGCCTCGTCACTTCAGGCGGGCATGGCCGCCCACGGATTGGGCGCCGCAGTACTGGAGTTGTGCCGGCGGGGTGTGTCCGGCTGGAGCGCGGACGACGCCTTCGACGCCTTCGAACAGTCCCTCAGCGTGCTCAGCCACACCAGTTTCCCGTTCCATCACGCGGTGGCCCGCCACAGCCTTGCGCTGGCATACGAAATGAGAGGCGAGCCGGGCGATCTGGCCCGGGCCCTCAACAGCGCGCACGCCTCGCTCTCCGTGTTCGACCCGCGCCTGCATGCCGTTCATTGGCGCACCGCCCACGCCACCCTGGCCCGCCTCGAGGATGCGCTGGGCGAGGACGACCCGTCCGCCGGTCGACTGGGCCATGTGGCCCGCCTGTTGGCTGACACGACCGACGAAGAACGGGAGCAACTCCTGCGCGATCGTCTCCTTCGAGCCGCCTCCCTGCCCGCGACCGGCGCGCGGGCAGACCTGGAAGCCCTGATCGGCTCGGTGGCGGCCCTGCCGCGGAACGGCTACCGCGACGTTCTACGGGACATGATCGGCGTGCTGATGGAGCTGCCCGATCAGCTGCTGGAGACGGCTTGCGACGTGCTGTGCCGTGTCCACCGGGAGCACGACTCGACCGACGCGCTGGATGAGACGCTCGACAGTGTCATCAGCGAACGCCTCTTCGGGCCTCAGCGGGTGAGGGTCCGCGACCTGCTGGAGGCGAACGGATGGGTGCGACCGTGACGGGGCGCCCGGACGCGGCCGCAGAGCGCGCCGCGGCGTTCGTTCATGCGATCGTCTGGGCCGAGCACACCACCTTGTGGGAACTGCTCAGCGACCGCGGCCGGGCCGCAGCCCTGTCGGTGGCCATGCGCAACGGGCTCGATCGAGTAGTCGCCGGACGGATACGCGACGACCTCGCCGACCCGGTCGAACGGGAGCGCTTCCTGCAGCAGCTGGTGGTCGGTCTGCGCCGCGACCTTCGCAGCGTCGAACTCACCGAGCTCACTCTCGGCGAGTGCAACAGCGCAAGTGACGGCTCGGTAGCGGTCCAGTTGCTCACGCCGTCGCAGCTTCCCGGCACCGATGCCTGGCCGGCGGGGCGGCTCGTCTTGAGTTGCGACCGCAATCGAGGCTGGGTGGTCGACCGTCTGGAGCCCAGACTGGCCGGGCCGTGACCCCTCCGACGAGGACAGTTGCCGTCGCGCTGTCCGTCGAAGCGCTCCTGCATCAGTGGGCCCGGCAGGAGGCCGCGCCCGCGGGGGCGGCCGTGGTGGCCGACACCGAGATCGCGGCCCGGCGCCGCGGGGGCATCGAGTGGCGCATGCCCGACGCGGTCGCGGTGAGCGTGCTGGCCCGACCCGAGACGCTCGATCCATCCGCAGTTGATGTGGGCTGGGCGGCAGCCAGCCTGGCTGCCGCCCGAGCGCTCGATGCCTGCCGCGACGGTCGCCGGTCCTGCCTGTGGCCCGACCTGATCGCCTGCGAGCCAGTCGATGATCTCGAGGTGGCCATCAGTTCCGCCTTCACGCTGGGGCCGGGCCGGGTCGAGCTGGCCGCTCTCACGGTGCGGGTCGGGCCAATAGCCTCGCCCCAGGAACGCACCCGGATCACCGACGGGCTGCTGATGCATCTGCGGGAGTTGGCGGCCGGGCTCGACGACCCGATGACCGTCCTCCACGCCTACCGCGACCGCTGCTCCACGCTGGGCCGAGCAGTCGAGTTGCGGATGCTGCCCCACGGATCCATGCGAGGTGTGGCCGCCGACGTCGACGACGCCGGTCAGCTGGTGCTGTCTTCACCCACAGGACTGAGAGAGCGGATCGCGGTGGCGTCAGTCAACGCGGTCAGGCTCCTGCCAGGCCAGTAGCGGCGGACCGCCTCCGGCTCCGGCCGGATCTCGGGTGAGTTATGGGTGACATACGCCCAATACCAACCCGAGAAATCTGACGGACTGCAGCGAGTCAGGCCGCGGTTGAGAAGAGGATGAAGGCGACTGCGCCCATCCCAGCGCCCACCCACTGCCAGCGGCGCACGGTCTCGTGGTAGACCCGCCAGGCCAGCGCCATGGTCGTGACCGGCGCGAAGCCCAGCATCGCGGCAACCACCGCAACGTTGCCCCGCTGAAAGGCGATGACCATTGAGATGACGGCACCGATATCGATCAAGCCCACCAGCAGGCCGAACCGGCGCACATTTGACGACACCGGCGCCATCAGCCGGAACGGCATGGTGATCAGCGGGATGACGGCCACCGCGCCCAGCTGGGTCAGGAACGCGGGCATCGCTCCGGCGTCGGGGGTGATCTGCGCGAACGTGAGGCTCAGGCAGCCCAGCAGGACGCCCACGAGGCAGCCCAGCGCCAGCGCGGAGCCGGATCGGAGCATCTCGGTTGTGGGCAGCCGGCCCTCGCTCGAGATAAGCAGGACGGCGGGAACGGCCAGGACCACGCCGACCAGCTCGGCTCCGCCCAGCGCGTCGCCGGTGAGCGGGCCGACGACCGCGGGGACCACCAGCGACACCAGGCTGAAGGTGGGAGCAACCACCGCCATCGGTCCCCGCTCCATGGACAGGTACAGCAACGGCCTCACCGTGGCCGCGAACACCAGCGCCACCATCGTCCAGTAGAAGTCCGTCCGGCCGAAGCCAGCGGGAGGGAACACCACCACGTAGAGGCCGGCCACCGCCGCCCCCACGCACGAAGCCACCCAGGCGATCGACACCACCGCGCCCGGATGGTCGATGCGTCGGCCGCCGACACCCCCGAAGAAGTCGCCGACCCCGAGCAGGGCCGCGGCCATCCCGCCGAGAAATACAGGCAAGCGGCCAGACTAGGAGCAAGTCGGCCTCCGGTCCTCACCTTGCGAGCGCCGTTAGCGGCGGCCGTACTCTGTGGGGATCGACACAGCCCGCCCTGACACCACGACGCAGACATCGATGACGCTGGGCATCGACGTGGGCGGGACGTTCACGGATGTCGCCATGTGGGACGGCGCCGCCATGGCCGTCGGGAAGGTGCCGTCCACGCCGCTCGACCAGAGCGACGGGGTGATGGCCGGTGCCCGCACCGCGGTGAGGCCGGGCGGCCGGGCCGACCTGCTGCACGGGACCACGGTGGCCACCAACGCTCTGCTGGAGCGGAGAGGGGCCAGGACGCTGCTGGTGACCGACGGCGGGTTCGAGTCGCTGATCGAGATCGCCCGCCAGGACCGCCCATCGCTGTACGACCCGTTTGCCGACCGGTCGGTGCCGCTGGCGGACGCCGGGATGCGGCTCGGTGTCGACGTGCCCGCAGCCGGGCTGGGCGACGAACTCGACGCCGTCGCGGCCTCGGTGGTTGCAGCCATGCGGAATCGGGGCGCGGAGGCGGTGGCGGTGTGCCTGATGTACTCCTACGCCGATCCCACCGTCGAGCAGGCGCTGGCCGACCGGCTCCGGCAGGTTGTGGACGTGCCGGTGTCGGCCTCCGCCGAGGTGGTGGCCGAGTTCAGGGAGTACGAGCGATTCTCAACCGCGGTGCTCAACGCATTCCTGTCGCCGGAGGTCTCTCGCTACATGGGAAGTTTGGCCGCCCGGGCCGGGCAGTCGGGGTTCATCGACGAGGTCTCGGTCATGCGCTCATCGGGCGGTCTCGTCTCGCTCGATCACGCCTCGGCGTTCCCGGCGTCGATCCTGCTGTCGGGTCCTGCTGGCGGGGTGGTCGCCGCGGCCGCCCTGGGGGAGCTGATGGGATGCCACACGCTGATCTCGTTCGACATGGGCGGCACGTCCACTGACGTGTGCCGGGTGCGTGCCGGCCGTCCCGAGGTGACCTACAACCGGGAGATCGCCGGCCATGCCTGCCTGATGCCGTCGGTGGCGGTGCACACCGTCGGAGCGGGGGGCGGGTCGGTGGCCTGGGCCGACCGTGGCGGCGCGCTGCGGGTGGGACCCCGCTCGGCCGGTGCCGACCCCGGACCGGCGAGCTACGGCCGCGGCGGCGCCGAACCCACCGCTACCGACGCCAATCTGGTGCTGGGCCGTCTCGATCCGAGCGCCAAGCTGGCCGGCACGATGGAGCTGCGATCCGATCTGGCGAGGGCAGCCTTCGAGCGGCTGGGGGCCGAGCTGTCGCTGGAGCCCATCGAAGCGGCGCTGGGGACGGTGGCGGTGGTGGAATCGCACATGACCCACGCGGTGCGAGCCGTTTCGGTGGAGCAGGGCACCGATCCCCGCAACGCGGCCCTCATGGCCTTCGGCGGTGCGGGGGGCCTGCACGCCACTGCCCTGGCCCGAGCCCTGGAGATGGACGGCGTGATCGTGCCGCCCTACGCCGGGGTGTTCTCAGCCTTCGGCCTGCTGCTCAGCCCGCCCCGGGCCGACGCGGCCCAGACGGTCAACATCACCGTCGCGGACCGCGAGCGGCTGACGGCCACCGCCCGGAGCCTGCTGGCTGCATCCCGGAGCCAGATCGAGGCCGACAGCGGCCGCGCCGCCACGACCGCGGCCTCGATCGTGGACATGCGCTACCTGGGCCAGGCCCACGAAACGTCGGTGCCATACACCGAAAACGAGTCGTGGGAGGTCTTATGCGAGAGGTTCCACCGGCTGCACGCCGAGCGCAACGGGTTCGCCCGGCCCACTGATCCGGTGGAGGCGGTGACCGTGCGGGCCGAGGCGGTGGGCGCGGCCGCGCTGCGCTGGGCCGATCTGCCCGCCTTCGAGCCCGAGCCCGGCGACCCGAGACGGGGGGCGCGGTCCGTGATTGGCCCGACCGGGGCCGCGGAGGCGCAGGTCTGGTGGCGCCCGGCGCTACCGGTGGGAGCCGAGGTGGCCGGCCCGGCCATCATCGCCGAGGGCGAGTCCACCACGTACCTGGCCGCAGGCGAGCGGGCCACCGTCCACGAGACAGGCGCGCTGAGGATCGAATGGTGACAGCGATGCGGATTGGCAGCAACAGACCCCCTATAGGGCACCTTCTGCTGCCAGTTCGCGGGACGGTGACGCGATGAGCCTGAATGCAATCGATCTGGAGGTGGCCCGGCACCGGTTCACGGCCGCGGCCGATGAGATGGGCGGGGTGCTGCGCCGCACCGGCTACTCGCCCAACATCAAGGAGCGGGCCGACTTCTCGACCGCGTTGTTCGTTCCCCACGGCGAGCTGCTGGCCCAGGCCGAGCACATCCCGGTGCATCTGGGCTCGATGCCGGCGTCGGTGCAGGCCGTGATCGACGCCTTCGGCGACGTGCTGGAGCTCGACGCCCAGTACGCGGTGAACGACCCCTACCACGGCGGCACCCACCTCAACGACCTGACCATCGTGCGGCCGGTCGCCTTCGGCGGCGACCTCGCCGGCTGGGTGGCAAACCGGGCCCACCACTCCGACGTGGGCGGCGACGCGCCCGGCTCGATGCCGGCCGATGCCACCAGGCTCGATCAGGAGGGCCACGTCGTGTCGCCGATGCTGGCCGCCCGGGCCGGCCGGTGGGTGCCGGAGTTCCTCGACCCGTTCCTGGAGGCGACCCGGACCCCCGACGAGCGCCTGGGGGACCTGTCGGCCCAGTTGGGCGCCAACGAGGTCGGCGCCAGACGGCTGGTCGAGCTGTGCCAGGCCTACGGGCCGGGCCGCTACACCGCCATCTGCGACGGCCTGCTCGACTACGGGGAGCGGCGGATGCGGGCCGCCATCGGCGAGTTGCCCGACGGCGACTACGACTTCGAGGACTATGTGGAGGGCCCGGACCGGCTGCACACCATCGCCGTGAGGGTCACCATCGACGGGTCGGATCTTCACGCCGACTTCGCGGGATCGGCTCCCCAGGTGGAGGCCAATTTCAATTCGGTTGAGGCGGTGGCGGTGTCGTGCCTCTACTACGCAGTGCGGGTGGCCACCGACCCGTCGATCCCCGCCAACGGCGGCTGCTACCGGTCCATCACCATGTCGTCGCCGGCGGGATCGATCGTCAGCGCCGAGCCGCCCGCCGCGGTGGCCGCCGGCAACGTGGAGACCTCTCAGCGCATCGCCGACGCGCTGCTGGGCGCGCTGGCGCAGGCTGTGCCGGAGGCGGTGCCGGCCGCATCGCAGGGGACGATGAACAACGTGCTCGCCGGGTCGGACGACTTCGCCTACTACGAGACGGTCGGCGGCGGCCAGGGAGGACGCTGCGGCCGGGCCGGCCAGTCGGGGATCCACACCGGCATGACCAACACCAAGAACACCCCCATCGAGAGCCTCGTCCAGCACTACCCGCTGCGCATCACCGCCTACGGGCTGCGCTCAGGCAGCAGCGGCGAGGGCCGCTTCGCCGGCGGGGAGGGCATCGTGCGGGAGATGGAGTTCCTGGAGGACGCCACCGTGACCCTGATGGGCGAGCGCCGGGTGACCGAGCCCTGGGGCCTGCAGGGCGGCGGCCCCGGCGCTAAGGGCGAGGACTGGCTGATCCGCCGTTCCGGCACCCGGGAGCTCCTGCCCGGCAAGGTCACCCTCGAAGTCCAGGCCGGTGACCGCCTGAGGGTCCTGACCCCCGGCGGAGGCGCCTGGGGCGCCCCGTAGTAGCGTCGCGGTGGGATGGCTGGGTCGGCGCGGCGTTGGAGTCGTTTCACTCTCCTGTCTGTGTTTGCCACTAGTGCGGTGCTGACACTTGCGCCTATCTATGCGACTGCGTCGTGCGAGTCTGTCGATGATGGCCCTGAGATCTGCACTACCGGCCGCGAGTCGCTGATCGAGCACGAGGGAATCGGCGCGGTGGCGATTCTCGCAATACCGGTGGCGTTGGCGGCCGTGCCGGTTGTGTTTCCCAGGCGAGCCGTAACGATCACCGTGGCGGTGGTCCTCTCCGCCCTGACCCTGCTGGGGGCCGCGTCCATCGGGCTCTTCTTCCTGCCGGCTGCCGCCCTGTCCTGGATCGCGGTCACCTCGGGATCAAAGGGCGCCGAGGGCGGTTAGGGCTCCAGGAGCGGCGGCTACTCGTCGCTTGAGTCGGTGGGCTTGGTTCGGAGAGCCCCGGTGACGGACCCGGCCACCGAGCGCATCGGCATCGTCGAGATCTCGAACACCGCCCCGACCAGCTGGGCCGGAGTCCGGGCGGCCTCGACGAGGCCGCGGCCGAGGATCGCGCCCGCGCTGCGGCCCGACGTTCGACGCGTCCATCCCAGCGACACGAACACGCCCAACGACAGGAAGGCGATGAAGGCCATGAACCCGGTGACGATGAGCCACCCTGTCGGGCTGGCGAGCAGCGGCAGGTCGACGAAGTTCATGCCGAAGAACCCCGCCACCAGCGACAGCGGCAGCATGATGGCCGCGTACACGGTGAGGACCTTGGTGACTTCGGTCGCCTGGCGGGCCTCGGCCCCCCGGTAGGCGTCGAGGGTCTCGGCCAGGGCGGTGCGGGCGCCGTCGACGCCCTGGGCGGCCCGGGAGGCGGTGTCGAACACGTCGGAGAACCGGCGGCGACCCCCGTCGGAGATCAGCGACGAGATGGAATGCCGCAGGATGTCGAGCGCTTCCCGCTGGGGATGCACGGCCCGGCGCAGCTCGGCCAGATCGGCCCGCACCGCGGTGATCTCCATCAGGAAGTCGGCGTCGGCGGTGAGGGCCCGCTCGATGAGCTCATCGTTGCGGTCTTCGAACACGTCCAGCACGCACACGAGCCGGCGGGTGGCTACGTCGGCCAGCCGCGCCAGCGCCTCGTCGGGGCCGCCACTGGCCAGTTCGGGACGGGACAGGACGCCGTCCCAGAGCACGTCGACCGACGGCGAGCGCTGCTCGTGGATGGTGACGAGCCGGCGCTCGGACAGGAAGCAGTCGAGCTCGTAGGTCTCGATCCGGTCCTCGCTCAGCGCGTGCAGCACCACCAGCATGAACGTTCCGAAGTCGTCCACCTTGGGAAGGTCGATGTCCTCAACGGTGTCTCGCACCGCGAGAGTGTCCAGTCCGAGCTGCTCGGCGAGATCGGCCAGGTCGTCGATGTCGTCGGGCCCGGCGGTGATGTCGATCCACATCCAGCCCGATTGGGGCAGGCCGTGAGTCGGCGCTACTTCGTCGGCGCACTCGCCCGACACGAACTGCAGGGCCCGGATGAGCACGCCAACGATGTTCGCACATCGGCTGCACGGACTGGATGACCCGTCAGGGCCCGGTGGGCGCCGGCGGTCGCGGCTCCTTCTACGTCTCCTTCGACCGCTCCTGTGCAGCGCGGACCAGACCCGCGAGCAGCCTTCGCCAGATGATGGCGTGGGGCAGCCACAACAGCCACCAGTAGAGGCGTCCGGCGACGCCGCGGGGATGGAAGCGAGCGCTCTGCTGCAGCACGACGGCACCGCCTTCATCTCGCTGCACCCGCCATTCGAGCCAGGCCTGGCCGGGCAGCTTCATCTCGGCCCGCAGGCGCAGCAGCCGCGGCGGTTCGCACACCTCCACCCGGAAGAAGTCGAGGGCGTCGCCGACCCGCAGCTCGTCGGGGTGGCGCCGGCCCCGCCGCATCCCGACCCCGCCGAGGAGCTTGTCGATCCATCCTCGGGCCGCCCACAGCCAGTTTGCGAAGTACCAGCCGCGGGCGCCGCCGACGCCGGACACCGCCGCGAACACCGCCTCTGGGGAGGCGGAGGTGCGCATGGTTCTGACGTCGGCGAGCACGGTGCCTCCGGCCCAGTCGGGATCCTGGGGCATGGGCGAGGCGGCAGTTCCGCGTGGGGCGCTGTCGATCCAGCTGGTCGAGACGTCGAGGTCTTGGATGTGCGACAGGGCGCGGCGCAGCGCATCGTCGAAGGGAGTCGGCCGATAGGAGCCCAATAGGGCGGCCAGAGGTGAGGGATCCGATACCACGACATCGTTGCGGAGGCTGTCGACGAGGGGTCGGGCCAGTCCGATGGGAAGGGGCGTGACCAGGTTCAGCCAGTGCGACGACAGGCGCGGGGTCAGCACGGGCACTCCAACGATCAGGCGGCTCCGGAGCCCGGCCACCGCCGCGTAGCGCCGCATCATCTCTTCGTAGGTGAGGATGTCGGGTCCGCCGATCTCGATGCGCCGGCTGCCCGCGGCCGACGAGTCGAGGGCGGCCACCAGGCAGTGCAACACGTCGGCGATGGCGATGGGCTGGCATCGGGTGCGGGTCACCCACCGGGGGCAGACCATCACCGGCAGCACCTCCACCAGGTGTCGCAGCATCTCGAAGGAGGCGCTTCCCGAGCCGATGATCACCGCGGCCCGCAGCTCGGTCAGCGGCACCGTCCCCGAGCCGAGGATCCGGCCCACTTCGTGCCGGCTGGCCAGGTGATGCGACAGGGCCCTCGGGTCGTCGACGCCGAGGCCGCCGAGGTACACGAGGCGACCCACTCCGGCCTTCTCGGCCGCCGTGCGGGTGTTCTGGGCGCCGGTGCGGTCGACCCGCTCGAAGTCCTGGGTGTGGCCCATGGCGTGGACGAGGTAGTAGACGGCATCGAGTCCTTCGAAGGCCTGGGACAGCGACGCCCCGTCGAGCACGTCGGCCTTGACAACCTCGACGCCGGCCCTCCACGGCACGCCGTCGAGCCGGCTGGGCGTGCGGGCCAGGCAGCGGACTCGGTGGCCGGCGGCGAGCAGGGCCGGCGCGAGCCGCCCGCCGACGTAGCCGGTCGCGCCGATGATCCCCACGTTCATGTCAGTCGCCTCGTTCCGCTCCTGATGCTCGTTGGGTGGCCGATGATCGTTGGATGGCCGAGGAGCCCGAACTCTTTCGGCGTGGGGCCGCGGCAGGGATTGGCGGGGATTGAGGGCCGGTTGCCGGCTCTGTCGTAGATTATCGCCTGTGACGGATGCGGTTCTGGCCGCGGCACGGCAGCTCGGCCCACAGGTGCGGGCCCGCTCGGCGGAGATCGAGGCGGCGGGGACGCTGCCCATGGACCTGGTCGATGTGATCCGGCCGACGGGGGCTTTCCGGCTGTGCGTGCCCGACGACTTGGGCGGTCCGGGGGTGACGGCTGTCGAGAGCTTGGAGGTCTTCGAGGAGTTCGCCTACCACGACGGTTCGGTCGGCTGGTGCGTGGCCATCGCGTCCACGACATCGCTGCTGGCGTCGTACTTGCCCGACCCGCACGCCGGGGACCTGTTCGGTGATCCTGACTCGATCGGAGGAGGGTTCGTGATGCCCCGGGGCAGGGCCGTTCCTGTCGACGGGGGCCTGCGGGTGTCGGGGCGCTGGCAGTGGGGCTCGGGTACCAAGCACTGCACCACCATCGGGGGCGGCTGCCTGGTGGTCGGAGCGGACGGGCATCCGGAGCCGCGGGGAGACGGTCTGGCCGCGCCCTTCGTGTTCATGGACCCCGGTGACATCGAGTTCATCGACACGTGGGACGTGGCCGGCCTGGCCGGCACCGGCTCGGTCGACTTCGAGGCCCGCGACGTGTTCGTGCCCGAGGGACGCTGGGTGCAGATCGGCGCGGGGCCGGTGCGGGACAACGTCTGGTCCCGGTTCTCGTTCTACGGACTGCTGGCCAGCGGCGTAGCGGCCGCTGCGGTGGGCATCGCCCGTCGCTCGATCAATGAGCTCGTGGAGTTGGCCGGCGGGAAGAGGCCTCAGGGCAGCTCCCGGACCCTGGCCGAGCGGGCTGCGACCCAGGCCGAGGTCGCGGGGGCAGAGGCGAGGCTGGCCGCGGCATGGACGCTGTTGCTCGACGCGGCGGATGACAGCTTCCAGGGCGCCTTGGCGGGACGGCCTTCGACCGTTGACGAGAGGCGCCGCATCCGGCTGGCGGCGACGCACGCCACCCAGACGGCGGCCGATGTGGCTGCGTCGATGTTCCGGACCGCGGGCGGGGCCGCTGTCTATCGCACGAGCCCGATCCAGCGCTGCTTCCGGGACACCGCGGTGGCCGCCCAGCACGCCATGGTGGCCCCAAGGACGATGGAGACGGCGGGGCGGATGCGCCTGGGCCTCGATACCGACACCGCCACGCTGTGACCGGGAAGTGACGTGGTCGCCGTCGGCGTGAGCGTCCCGTGGGGGCTGTGGGGGATGGCTCCCGATGAGCAGCGCGGCTTGCTGGGGAGCATTGCGGACTCGGGGATCGACCATGTGTTCACCGCCGATCATGTGAGCTTCCGTGACGGCAGCGGCATGGACGGCCTCGTGACACTGGCCGCGGTCGGTGGCCTGGAGCCCCGGCTCGACCTGCAGGTGGGCGTCTACCTGCTGGCGCTGCGCCATCCGATGGTGGCGGCCCGCCAGATCGCCACCCTGGCCGAAGCTGCGCCGGGGAGGTTAACGGTCGGGGTCGGCGTGGGGGGCGACGACCGTCATGAGGTGGAGGTGTGCGAGGTTGATCCGTCCACCCGGGGCCGGCGCACCGATGTTGCCTTGGAAATAGTGCGGGCCTTGCTTGAGGGACAGACCGTCGACGGCGACGGCGAGTTCTTCAGGTTCCGGAACGGACGGATCCGACCGGTTCCCGATCCGGCGGTGCCGTTGGTGGTCGGGGGCCGCAGCGATGCCGCGCTGGAGCGGGCCGGCCGGCTGGGTGACGGCTGGCTGGCCGCCTGGTGCTCTCCCCGCCGGTTCGCCGAGGGAGTCGCCAGGGTCGAGGCGGCTGCCGCCAGGCGGGAGGTCGACTGGCAGCACGGCCTGCAGCTGTGGCTCGGGTCTGGCTCTTCTCGTGCCGAGGCCAGTCGTCATGTGGCCGCGATGATGGAGCGCTTCTACCGGATGAGCTTCGAGCCCTTCGAGCGCTACACCCCGTGCGGCACCGCGGCCGACATCGCCGAGTTCCTGCAGCCGTATGTGGACGCTGGGGCGACGACGCTGAACCTCACCCCCTGCGGACCCGACCGCGCCACCGAGATCGAGACGGTGGCCGAGGTGAAACGGCTACTGAGCCCATAACCGAGCAGTGTTGCCAGCAGTTTTAAGATATTTCATACCATTGAGTTGCAAACTGGTTGCAAGCGGCTAAGGTGGGCCCCGTGGACACTCTTGTTCAGGTCGTGACCGTTGCGCTGGCCGTCGTCGCCATCATCTGGCACCAGCAGCGAACCATCGACAAGCTACGGAACGGCACCAGCCAGTCCATCGACAAGCTACGGAACGGCACCAGCCAGTCCATCGACAAGCTGCGAGACGACACCACCCAGTCCATCGACAAGCTGCGAGACGACACCACCCAGTCCATCGACAAGCTGCGGGACGACACCGACCGGGGCCTTGCGAAACTTGGTGCGGCGATCGCGGCCAACGGGGAACGGTTGGCACGCATCGAGGGGTTCCTGGGCATCGGCATGCCTGACGCGGCCGCACCGAAGGCGGCTGGTGCGACACCGTCGAAGCAGCACCAAGGCGAAGCTGAGGAGCCCGGCGCGGCCTAGGGCCAGCGTCAACCCAGGGCGAGGCGGGCGGCGGCGAGGTCGGCGGCTGCGAAGCCGGCCGACTTGAAAAGGGTGATTTCCTCGGCGGACGTTCGGCCGGGGTGGTCGCCGGTGGCGAGGGCTCGCAGGTCGGCGACGATCGAGGCCTCAGTGATCACGCCGTCGGCTAATGGCTGGGCCAGGTCACCGGACAGCAAGGCGCCGGCCGATGTGTCCACGAAGATGGTGGACCGGGCCACGGCCGCGTCGTCGGACTCCCGCATGTCGGGCTGGAAGCTGCCGACGAGGTCCAGATGGGCGCCCGGCGCCAGCAGGTCGCCGCGCACCAGGGGGCTGGTGGCGCCGGTCACGCACGAGACGATGTCGGCCGCCTGGACGCCGACGTCGAGGTCGGTGACTGCTCGGGCGGGGAGGCCCTCGGCCTGCAACTCCTCGGCCACGGCCTCGGCGACCTCGGGTCTGCGGCCCCAGATCTCGATGCTGGTGAGCGAGCGGACCGTTGCGTGGGCTCGGGCCATGTTGGGTGACAGCCGGCCCGTTCCCACCACCAGCAGGCGCTCGGCGTCGGTTCGGGCCAGATGGTCGGCGGCCAGAGCCGAGATGGCTGCCGTGCGGCGGTCGGTCAGCTCATCGCCGTCGAGCACTGCGCGCAGTTGCCCGGTGCGGCCGTCGAGGAGCTGATAGGCGGCGTTGACGGTGGGCACGGCGGTGCCGGCGTTGGACGGGAAGTAGGTGACGGTCTTCACGCCGATCAGCTCGCGGTCGATCCAGGCCGGCATGAGCAGCAGCGCGCCCTCGCCGCCGTCGGGCAGACCGACCGGGTGCACGTGGCGTTCGGGTGAGGACAGGTGTTCCTCGGCCAGCACTTCGGCGATGGCAGTGATCAGTTCGGGCCACGGCGTGGCGTCCCGAACGGCGGCAGCATCGAGGAAGCGCATCAAGGCTGAGGATGTCACGTGACCCGCAGCGGCGCCAGACCGCAGGAGAAGCACTGCACGCCTGAAACGACTACTGGGATCGGCGCTGAGTCCAGGAATCGATCGACACTGCCGCCAGGATCACCGCGCCCTGGATTACCCGCTGCCAGATGGGGTCGATCTGGTGCAGGTTGAAGCCGTTGATCATCAACGCGATGAAGAACGCTCCGGCGATCGTGCGCCACACCGCTCCCTCGCCACCGGCGATGGAGGTTCCACCCACGACCACCGCCGCGATCACGCCGAACACGAAGCTGAAGTCGTCTGAGGGCAGCGCGGACAGCGACCGTGACGACGACACCACCCCGGCCAGCCCGGCAGCCGCGCCGGACATGGCGAAGCAGATCGTCTTGACCCGGGCCACGGGCACTCCGGCGAGGCGAGCGGCCTCCGCGTTGCCGCCGGCGGCGTAGACGTGGCGTCCGAAGCGGCTACGGCTCAACAGGATCCAGGCCACGGCCACCACCGCGGCCGCGATCCAGGCTCCGGTGGTGATCCCCCACCAGCGGGTTCGGGCGATGGCCGGGTAGGCATCGGTGGTGGCCCGGAGCACGCTGCGGTCGCTGATCAGGAAGCCTGCGCCGAAGACCATGAACGACGTGGCCAGTGTGGCGATGAACGAGTTCACCTTGAGGGCGGTGACCACCAGCCCGTTGGCCACCCCCACGACCAGTCCGACGGCCACGCCCGCTGCGACCGCCAGCACCACGTTGCCTGTGCTGTTCTCGACCTGGAGGGCGAACAACGGCGCCACCACATAGACAGACGCGGCGGAGATATCGAAGCCACCGGCGATCATCGTGATGGTGGCAAAGGAGGCCGCGATCAGCAGCGCCGACTGCTGGTCGAGGATGTTGCGGAAGTTGGCCTGACTCAGGAAGCCGTCGGTGGTGGCGGCCAGGAATGCGAACAACGCGACGGTGACGACCGCGATGCCGTAGCGGCGGGCCGCCGGCAGGACCTGCGCCATCATCGCGGCCGGGCCTCGGCCTTCTCGCCGGCGCCGAAAGCGGCAGACAGTAGGTTCGCATCCACCATGTCGGCGCCCGCGTACTCGGCGACGATCCTGCCGCCGCGCATCACAAGCGCCCGGTGGCAGGTGCCGATCACCTCCTCCAGCTCCGACGAGACGAGCAGCACTGCGCAGCCCGAACGGGCCATCTGATTGAGCGCCTCGTAGATGGCCCGCTTGGAGCCCACGTCCACCCCACGGGTGGGCTCATCGGCGATGAGGAGTCGGGGCTCGCCCAACACGGCTCGAGCGAACAGCACCTTCTGCTGGTTGCCCCCCGACAGGGCCTCCACCGGCGCCAGCATGCTCTCGGCCCGCACGCCGACGTCGTCGCAGGCCTGCCCGGCGGCCATCTGCTCCCGGCCGGTCCGGATGCCGAGCAAGCCGCCGAAACGCCGCAGATGGGGCAGCGTCGTGTTGTCCCGCACGGGTCGCCTCGCCATCAGACCCTGATCCCGGCGGGATTCCGGTATCAGGCCGACGCCGTTGGCCAGCGCATCCTCCACGGTGCCGGAGAGCCGGCGGCCGCCGACCTCGACCGAACCGGAGGCGACCCGACCGGCGCCGTAGATGGCGTGAGCCACCTCGCTGCGGCCCGCTCCGACCAGCCCGGCCAGGCCCAGGATCTCGCCGGCTCGGATGTCGAACGAAACGTCGGAGAACTCGCCGCCGATCGAGCACAGGTCCTTGACTCGCAGCACCACGCCGGCGTCGCCGGCCGGCGCGGGCGGTTTGGGCGGGAAGACCTCGCCGATGTGACGACCGGTCATACCCTCGACGAGCGTCCCGTGGGTCTCGGCCCCGGCGGGACCGGTCCGCACTATCCGTC
Source organism: Acidimicrobiaceae bacterium (assembly GCA_009835735.1). Lineage (GTDB taxonomy): Bacteria > Actinomycetota > Acidimicrobiia > Acidimicrobiales > Aldehydirespiratoraceae > Aldehydirespirator. The sequence goes on along the minus strand of VXWX01000102.1, from coordinate 6,486 downwards.
CGTCACGCATCACCGTGACGGTGTCGGCAACGGACAGGACCTCGTTGAGGAAGTGGGACACGTACACCACGGCCACTCCCTGCTCGGCCAACTCGCGAACGGTGCTGCGCAGATCGGCAGCCTCGTGGCTGGCCAGCCGGGCGGTGGGCTCGTCGAGCACCACCAGTCGCGACTCCCTCCCCAGGGCTCGCAGGATCTCGACCTTCTGCTGGTCGGCCACGGGCAGCGACCCGGCTCTCGTGTCGAGGGGAACCTCCAAGCCGTGCTCGGCCATCAGAGCCTCGACCCGGCGCCGGTTGGCCCGGTCGTTCACGAACGGGCCCCAGCGTTCCTCCGAACCGAGGACGACGTTGTCGACCACGCCCATGGCGGGCAGCAGCGACAGCTCCTGGGCCACTCCGACGAGCCCGTGGGCGGCTCCCTGGGCGGGACTGTCGAGACTCAGGGACGAGCCGCCGAGCACGAGGCCGCCGGAGTCGGGGGCATGCACCCCGAGCACGACCCCGCACAGGGTGGACTTGCCGGCACCGTTCTCGCCCACCAGACCATGCACCCGGCCGGCCTCGAACGTGACCGACACGTCCTTGAGGGCGTGGGTCGCGCCGAAGCGCTTGCTGACGTTGCGAACGGTCAGAAGCGCTTCGGCGGACTTCATCGATCGGCCTACCGCGCCCAGAGGGCGCGAGGCTCAGATTCAGGGGGCCAGCTCAGCCGTCCCACTGCGGGGTGAACAGGTGCACGTTGTCGGCGGTCACCAAGCCATTGTCGGGTAGATCGGCCAGCGGGTCCACCCCACCGAAGTCGGGGCCGCCGGTGAAAGCCGAGACCATGGCCTCCATGGCAATGCGGCCCTCGTCTCCGGGCGCGCCGAACACGCCGCCGAACCAGCGCCCGGCGGCGATCCCCTCGATGGCCGGCACCGAGCCGCCCCATCCGACCAGACGGACCTGATCGAGCTTGCCCTCGTCGGCCAGCACGATCTCCGCGCCCTGCACCGATTGGTCGGCGCCGACGAGGACGTCAAAGTCGGGAGCGACCTGGAGTATGTCCTGGGTGGCATTGATCCCGCCCTCGGGGCCGAGGTACTGGCCCTCGCCCTCGGCAACGATGGTGATGGCCGGATGTCCGGCTATGACCTCGTCGAGGCCGGCACGAGCCGCGTCGTCGATGGGCAGGCCCTTGATGCCGTAGATGTACACAACTTCGCACGGGTCCATGTCGGCGCAGGCCTGCACGGTGAGCTCGCCGAGTCGCCTGCCGTTCACGAACGGCGCGGCCATGACGTTGGCACTGACTCCGGGCACCTGGGGCTCCGAGGTGGAGTAGTCCTCGCCCACCACCTGATTGAGGATGACCACCTCCATGCCGGCCTCGAGCGCGGCTGCGATGTCGGGGGCCATGGCGATGCCGGTGAGCGCCACCAGGATCACACCGTCGTAGGTACCCGAGGCGATCACGTCCTGGAACTGAGTCGTCTGAAGGCCGGGGTCGAACTGGGCGTCGAACTCTGTGATCTCCACGTTGCTTGCCGCGGCCACCGCTTCCATCTCCAGGCGCGACGACAGCAGCCACGTGTTGGCCGAGCTGGCCGACAGGTAGGCGACCTGGAACGGCTCGGCCGCGTCTACAGGCTCCGGCTCGTCCATCTCCTCGGGCTCAGCCGGCTCGGGCTCATCCATCTCCTCGGGCTCAGCCGGCTCCGGTTCATCCATCTCCTCGGGCTCAGCCGGCTCCGGTTCATCCATCTCCTCGGGCTCGGCCGGCTCCGGCGCGGTGTCATCAGCGACCGCCGGCGCCTCGGTCGTTTCGCCCCCGGACGCTCCATCATCGTCGCCGCATGAAGCCGCGACGAGAGCAAAGACAGCAACGAGAGCGAGCCATATAAGTGAGAGCCGTCTGCGCGGTATCCTCGCCATCTGGCGTCACCTCCTCCTGGTACGTCACCCGGCCCACGCCGAGTTGACCGCACCATAAGGTGAGGCTCGAGGCCAAGACTTAGGCCGTATGCATAGATGAGTGCCTATTCGAGTGCGCTCTGCATAAGTTGGGCTGGCTCACGGTTGATCCGCAGCATCCGACAGGCCAACTGCAACGACAAGCGGGTCTCAGCGTCGTCGAGTTCGACCCCCAGCAGGTCGGAGATGCGACGCATCCGGTTGGTCACCGTGTTGCGGTGCAGGCCCAACACCTGGGCCGCCTCGGTCGTCGAGCAGCTGGCGTCGAGATAGACCTCCAGGGTTCGCAGCATCTCGTGGTCGGTGTCAGCATCGAGCACAGGCTGCAGGATGAACCGGGCGTAGCGCGCGAAGTCCTCTGAACCGAACCAGCCCATGAGCACCCTCTGCACCCCGAGCTGGTCGATGTGGGCCGCTCCAGAGCGGCCCCCGAAGCGGGCGTTGGCGATCAGGGCGGCCTCATGGGCCTCCGTCAGCGACATGCGCAGGCCGCTGAGGTCCAGGTAGGGACGACCGATGCCGGCATGGGCCTGGAGTCCCGAGTGCGCGTCGACGAACTCGGCGAGCGCGTCTGTTAGCCGCCTGACCATCACCGAGTAGCTCTCCACTGCCGGCTCGGCGGCATCGGTCACCCAGCCGCTCCACCCGTCGTTGCGTTCCACCAACGGCCCGTCGACGCCCGCGCTGCGCAGACGCTCCCGAACCTCGGCATGGAGGTCGATGATGCGTGAGGTGTCGGCCCCGCGCAGCGTGATGTGCAGGCCGGTGTTCCATCCGGCAGCGCTCCATCCCAGCGCCAGCATCTGGTTGCGAATGTCCCGCTCGTGGAGGTCGCTGGTGGCCAGCAGTTCGTTGAGCACGGCGATCCGGCGCCGGGCGTCGCTCTCGGTTCGGGCCCGCACTGAGGCCAGCAGCGCCGCCAGGTACCAGGATCCGATCTGCAGCAGTGACCGCAGCAGGCGCTGGACCCCGTCCGATCCGCGGCTCTCGGCCACCAGCCAGTAGTCGGCCTCCGCGCCGGACTCGCCGGGCGTCAGGACGATCGCGGTGCTGTGCAGTGCGGCCTCAGCCGAGTTGTCGACCAGGTACGCCGGGCCTGACGCCAGCCGGCGACCGGTGATCTCGATAGCCGCTCCGGCCACCAGGCTGCGATCCTGACCGAGCAGGCAGACGCTCGAGGCACTGAGTTCGGTGATGGCCTCGAGCACTCCCTCCACGCTTGCGATGCGGGGCCGGCTGAGGGACACCAGCAGCGAGTTGACCGCGGCGGCATGCTCCACGTCGGCCGCCCACAGCTGGGCTCTCAACCGGTGGGTGAGGGTCATTGCGTCGGCCTCGCCCACGACGACCAGCGGCACGTCGAACCGGTTGGCGAGACGACGCACTCCCACCCCGAGCTCGAAGCCGGGGTTCGTCACGATCAGCGTCGATCCTTGAGCGTCGGCCATGATCCGGATGGCCATGTCGATCTGGTAGAGGTGCTCGCCGATGCCGGCCGCGTCCAGGACGGCGGCTTCGCCGGGCTTCAACGGTGAGTCGGCTCTGAGCCGTCCGTGGAGCACGACCTCGGTGACCACGGCGTCCAACCCGGCCTCACCCGCGAGAAGCTCGGCGCCTGTGAGCGCGGGCGACGACAGCAGCTGCCTGACGGTGACCGGACGCTCAGTGCCCACGGCCCAAACCTACCGAGACTGCCCTGCCCGAGCCGGAGCAGCCTCTACTCCAGATTGGCGCGGAAGAAGTCGACCATGTTGGTGCTGCCGAATCGAGCCGCCCGGCCGGGACCGCACCGCTCGATGAGCCGTTCCGACAGGTTCACGAAGTCGGCCGGCGCCTTCAAGTCCTCGATGAACGAGAGATCCGCCGCATCGACGAGAAGCTGGCGCCCGAGGATGGGATCGACGGTGCGGACCAGATCGTCGATGAAGTCGGCGCCGACGGCGACCCGGTCATCGCCGGCGACGCTGGCGGCGTGCTCGAGATGGTCGATGAAGGCGTCGATGGTCGGAGCCGTCTCCGACACGAAAGAGCCGAACGCGTTGACGGCCACGAAACCGCCCGAAGCGGCCACCAGCCCGATCTGGAGGTCGGTCAGGTTGCGGGGATGGTCGCAGAGCGCCCGGCACGACGAGTGGGAGGCCACGAAGGGTGCCGTCGCTACTTCGGCGATGTGGTCGACGCCGGCGGCCGACAGGTGGCTGATGTCGACCACCATGCCCAGTCGCTCCATCTCGGCCACCGCCTCGACTCCCAGCGAGGAGAGGCGGCCGCCGGTGCCGGACTCGGCGATCCCGTCGGCCATCATCGTGCGCCGGTTCCAGGTGAGCGACGCCATGCGCACCCCGAGACGGTGCAGGGTCTCGAACATCGAGATCGACGCGCCGACGGGCTCGGCGCCCTCAATGGCGAGCAGCAGGGCGATCCGGCCGCTGCCGATGATCCCGTCGATGTCGGCGGCCCCCTCAGCGATGGCCACATCAGCCCGGTGAATGTCTGCGATCTCGCGGGCCAGGGCGATGATCTCGAGGGTTCTGCGCAGGGCCGCCTCGCCGACGAACTGCTCCTCGGTGAAGATGGGAAGCACCTGGAACACGACGCCGCCGGCCCGAAGCCCCGGCAGCCAATCGTCGCCGAACGGGTCGGTCACCCCCCGCTCGCACCGGTGCATGCAGGCCAGCAGCAGATCGTTGTGGGAGTCCGCGATCGGCAGGGAACGCTCAGGCGAGAGGCCCAACGGCTTTCACCATGACTCGGCATCCGCCGCCGGGCACGTAGGTCATGGGCACCTCGGTGACCGTGGTTATGCGGATCCGGTCCGGGTGGGCGCCGGAGCGCACTGCGGCGTTGCCGGCCAACTCTTTGGCGTCGTCGAGACACTCCTCCCGGCTGGAACGGTCATAGCTGTAGACCCGGTCGACCGCTCCGGAAGCCTCGGCGATGCAGGCACCGTACGCATTGGCCACCGAGTAGCTCGGCGGGCGCAGCACCTCGGAGATGCCGGGCACCGACTCGGCGACCAGATGGGCTCCCCCGCCGACGGCCAGCAACGGGATCTCGGCCCGGCTCGACTTCATGCGGTCGCTCATGACCGACACCTGATCGTCCACCCAGCTCAATGCGTCGCGCACCAGTCCGGGCTCCAGGTGTTCCACCAGTTTGCGGTCGCCGAAGTCACGCAGACGTCCCGATGCCAGCGAGATGTCCGAGAGGGTGAGTGTGCTGCCGCCGACGCACAATGCCTCGGTGGCCACGGCGTAGCCCACCGAATCGGGGCCGATGGCCAGCTCCGAGCCGTTGCCGGCACGGTCGTCGCGCACCACCGTTCCTCCTCCGAGCCCAATGGAGATCAGATCGGGCATACGGAAGTTGGTGCGCACCCCGCCGACCTCCACGGCCGCGGTGGACTCCCGGGGGAACCCGTCCACGAGGATGCCCGCATCGGCTGAGGTGCCGCCCACGTCGATGACGACCGCGTCGTTGACCCTCGCCAGCGCGCAGGCACCCCGCATCGAGTTGGTCGGCCCCGATCCGAGGGTCAGCACCGGGAAGCGTCCGGCTTCGGCCGCGGTGAGCAGCGTGCCGTCGTTCTGAGTGAGGTAGGCGTCAATAGCCAGTTCGTGCGCAGCCAGAGCGTTCTCGAAGCCGTCGACCACGCTGGAGGCCACGCTCAGCAGCGCCGCGTTGAGGATGGTGGCGTTCTCACGCTCGAGCAGGCCCAGCGATCCGACCTGATGGCTGAGCGACACCGGGAAGGCATCACCCAACTCCGCCGTGAGGATGTCGCGGGCCCGCAGCTCATGTTCGCTGGTCGCCGGGCTGAAGGCGGCCGACACCGCGATGGCGCGGCATCCCGCGGCGACGGCGTCGGCCGCGAAGAGGCGCACCGCGTCGGTGTCGAGCGGGGCTATCTCGGCTCCGGTGTACTCGTTGCCGCCCTCGATGATGGCCGAGACCCCGATGACCATCTCGCGGATGTCGCCGGGCCAGGCCGCGCCGGGCCTCACTCCCAACGAGGACGGCGCGGCCAGGCGCAGCACGCCCACCGTGTCGAGGCCTCGACGCTGGATGATGGCGTTGGTGGGGTGGGTGGTCCCCAGCATGGCCTTGGCTATCCGCTTCCTGTCAACGCCATGGAGCACCTTGCTGAGCGACTCGCGGATGCCGTCGATGGGCTCGGGCGTGGTGGCCACCTTGACCGCACTGATCACGGAGCCCTCGGAGTCGATGACCACCGCGTCGGTGTTGGTGCCCCCGACATCGATGCCGACCCGGAACTCCTGGTGCTCGCTCATGGCGACAGCTCCACGAAGTCGATGTCGTACCCGAAGGCCCGGGGCCCGACGAGGTCGAGCATCCCCTCCTGATGCCATTCCGGCGCGCAGGGCATCCCGATCACCAGCACCCGGTTGCCGTAGGCGAGGGCCTCGGTGGTGATGGGGTCGAAGGTCTCGCAGTCGAGCAGGCAGATCAGGTTGGGGGTGGTGATGGCGGGCTTGCCGTCGAGGAAGGCGATCAGGTTCTCGTTCTGCAC
>VXWX01000069.1 GCA_009835735.1 Acidimicrobiaceae bacterium | reverse complement strand
ACTTCTTCCACGCCACCTCCTCCTACGAGCCGTCCGATCCGAGGTTCCGCAGCGCGGTCGCCCGCCGCGACGACATGTGGGTCGAACTGGCCGGATTCGCCGCCTTCCGGCGGGCTAACCCGGCCGACGACGTCACCACGGCCCTGGTCACTGCGGTCATCGACGGGCGGCCCCTGACCGACGACGAGATAGTCGGGATCATGTGGAACCTGGTGGCCGGCGGTCTCGACACCACCACGTCGCTGGTCTCTTGGGGCCTGCACTACCTGGCCACGCATCCCGGCGACCGGACCCGCCTGATCACTGATCCCAGACTGATCGCGGGCGCGGTGGAGGAGTTCCTGCGCTACTACAGCCCCAGTGAGACGCTCACCCGAACCGCCACCCGCGACGTCGAGCTGGGCGGCCGGCAGATCCGCCGCGGCGATGTGGTGTTCATCAGCTGGGTGTCCGCCAACCACGACCCTTCGGTGTTCGAGGGCGCCGACGAGGTGCGCATCGAGCGAGCCGTCAACAAGCATCTCGCGTTCGGTCTGGGAGGCCATCGCTGCATCGGTTCATCGATCGCTCGCATCGAATCGGAGCTGATGCTGGGAGACGTGCTGAGCCGCGTCGGCGACTACGAGATCGACGTCGACGGCTTCAAGCCCTATCCGGGCAACCTGCTCATGACCGGCGTGGTGGCGATGCCGGTCACGTTCACTCCGAGCGCCCGCTCCGGAGCCGCCGATCCCTTCGGCTGCTAGCAGGCAGCTCCTCCCGCACGAGCACGGTTGCCGACCAGAGCCCGGGGATCACCGGCAGCCAGAAGGCGAACACCCGGTGGGCCACTACTCCCAGCAGGGCGACCTCGATCGGCACCCCGACTGCTCGCAGCGTGAAGGTGGTCGCCGCGTCCACACCCCCGGTTGCGATGAGCGGGATGGGCACCGACTGGGCCAGGTATCCCAGCACGTAGGCGACCACGATGGCGGGGATCGATACGGTGACGCCGAAGGCCTGCAGGGCCGCCCACAGGCTCACGAGATCGCCGACCCAGTACAGCAGCGCCCAGGCCAGCAGCCGCTGCCCGTCAGCGGTGTGCATGTATTCCCTTACTCCGGCCGCCGCCGAGACGCCGACGGCGAGAGCCCGTCGGAGCCGGGACCCGTCCTCAGCCTGTGTGAAGCGGGCTCTGCGTCGGGGCTGGATGAACCAGCGAGCCAGCACGATCACCGCGGCGAAGCCGGCCAGCCAGCTCGCGGCCATGGCTATGGGCACCGCCGGGTCCAGCAGACCCGCCAGCGCGCCCAGCCATCCCACCACGCCGAATACGAAGTAGACGGCGGTGTTGAGCGTGATGAGCTGCAACATGGCGTTCGGCTTGGAGAATCCCAGCCGGCGGAACACCCAGAACGTGAATGCCATCCCCGCCGCGCCGCCCGCGGCCACTAGCTGGGTGAGGCCGAATCCCGCCAGCGCCACCTTGAGCGAGTACCAGAACCCCACCGGGGGTGGGTTGCTGCCGGGGTCTGCAACGAGATCGCCGCTGCCGGCCACCGACATGCGGAACGCTCCGGCGTAGCCGACGAAGACTCCGATCTGGCCCACCGCGCACAGGCCGAGCCAGCCCCAGGTGGCGCCAGTGAGCGTGTCTCCCAGCTTGGTGAACCCGGCGAACCGGCCGATGGACACCACCAGCACCGTCGTCACGATCACGGCCACCCCGACAGTCAGGATCACCTGACCCGGCCGCAGCGCCCGCAGCGACTCCAGCCGGTTGGCGGCGGCCGGCGACATCTCTTCCGCCGCGAAATCGGTGGGCGGCGGATCCTGCGGTTCGGGCCGGGCTCCCTCGTCGGCGGGAGTCTGGCCGCTCATCGCGTCACGATCCTCGCCAGGGCGCCGAGAGCGGCCCCGGCGATCACGTCCAGGGTGTAGTGGTTGCCGGTGGCCACCACCACCGTTGCGACGGCCGCCGGATAGACGGTTCCGACGGCCCGCGTCAGCGGACTGCGGGCGAAGCGGGCCATCCCGAACCCGGTGACCACCGCGAAGGCCACATGGTGGCTGGGCATGGCCGCGATCGGGTTGTAGAGCTTCACCAGCATCCGGTGCTCGAGGTCGATGCCCCGGTCGAGCAGCGTGTCGACCTGGTCGTCGCGGTTGCGGGGCGGGGCGGCGGGAAAGGCCAGGAATACGGGCAGGGCGCCGACGTAGGCCGCCACCACCGCCCGCCGCTCCCGGACGAAGACGGGGCTGCGCCGGTGGTGGAGCAGGATGAGCCAGCCGACGCTGATGGTGAGGTTGCCGACCGCGTAACCGACGTTGAGCATGTCGACCAGCCGCTGGTGACGCAGTGCGGCCCGCTGGACGCCGGGCTCGATGCGCAGCCCGAGCCGCTCTTCGAGGGCTACCACCCGATCGGCGTTGCGGGCGGCCCGGTGCCGGCCTCGTTCGTTCCACACCAGCCGGCGCACGCCGAAGTAGCCGCCGATGCACAGCGCACCGATGGCGAACTCCCGCAGGATCTTCATCCCGGCGACTCCTGCTGGGGTCTCTCTTCGCTGGTTGTGTCGATCCAATGGAGGGGGGCGGCCATCGCCCAATGGTCGGGATTGGCGCTGATCGCGTCTGACCAGCGATCCGCCAGTTGCTGCATAACGGCCTGCTCGCCGGCCTTGCCCAAGTCCGGCGACGGTGGCTCGATGGGCGGATCCATCGTGGCGCGCCACCGGCGGGGTCCGAGCGGCAGCACCGTGAACGAGACTATGGGAGCGCCGGCGAGGCGGGCCAGGGCGGCCACGCCGGCTGCCATCTCAACCTGGCTGTCCAGGAACCGCACCCTGTGGGTGTGCCCGGCGAACTCGCTGTTGTCGCCGAGCAGCAGCACAGCCTCGCCGGCTTGCAGTCGGCGAACGCTGCGCAGCGCCGCGGCCTGGCGGTACATGATCCTCAACCCGACATCGGCCCGGACGTGTTCGATCGCCCATGCGATCCAGTTGTCGGCCACGATCACATTGGTCGGCACGGGGATCCTCGCCCCCGGGATGGCCGTGGCCACCTCCCAACCTCCGAGGTGGGTTCCGGCCAGGATCAGGCCGCGGCCCTCGCCGACGGCGGCGTCGACGTGGTGCCAATCCTTGTAGACGACCGTGTCCAGGAACTCCTGAGGCCGTCCGATAGCCCACAGGAGGTCGGCCGCGGCGTGCGACTCGTTGATCATCACCCGGCGCACCGCGGCCCGCACCCTCGGATGGTCCGGTGGTGCCCCGACGGCGTGGCACAGGTTGGCGGCCAGGTCCCGGCGCCGCTTGGGCCGCAGGGCCCACTGGATGTTGCCGCCCATCGCGGCCAGCCCGTGAGCCAGCCAAGCCGGGAGGCGCGAGCCGACCCAGGCCGCGCCGTCTATGACCTGGGCCAGAGCGCGGGCGGCCAGCCGGAGAGCCCGCGTACGCAGCGACACCGCTGACGGTCCTGATGGGCGCAGCGCTTCGTCGGGCTCGCAGCAGCGCAGCATGGCAATTGAGACTCTAAGCGCCGGACCGACGCCGTCGCTCAGGGTGCGGGTTACTGCCAGACAGCAACACAGTCGGCCGGGTGTAGGTTCGCGACCTGTGAACCGCCCGGCTGGCCTTGGCGGGGAGACCTCCCCCTCGTTCGACCCCGACGATGCCGACGCCGGGGTCGAACGCACTGCGGGCCTGGTCGATCCCAACCAGCTCGGTGACTGGATGAACGACCGGGGCCTGCCCGGAGCCGGCGAGCCGTTGTCGGTCCGGTTCATCTCCGGCGGGGCGTCCAACGAGATCTTCGAGGTGAGCCGGGGCGGGTATAGCTGGGCGCTGCGCCGCCCGCCGCGGCAGGTGCCCCCGGGCCGCAACGAGACCATGATGCGCGAGTACCGCATCCTGGCCGCACTCCGCGGCACCGACGTGCCCCACGCCCGGGCCGCGGGCGCCTGCGACGACCCCGACGTGCTGGGCGCCGCCTTCTACTTGATGGACTACGTGGACGGGTGGTCACCGATCAGCGAACCGGAGTGGCCGGAGCCGTTCTGCTCGGACCTCGATGCTCGGGCCGGCTTGGCCTACGAGCTGGTGGAGGCCATCGCCCGGCTGTCCCGAGTCGACTGGAAGGCCAGGGGCCTGGAGGGGTTGGGACGGCCCGACGGATTCCATGAGCGTCAGGTGGACCGCTGGTACGCCCATCTTGAGCGGTTCAAGTTCCGGGACATCCCCGGCCTGGACGCGGCCGGGGACTGGTTGCGGGGACGCAAGCCCCGCAGTTACGAGCCGGGCATCATGCACGGCGACTACCAGTTCGCCAACGTGATGTTCCACCACGGGGCTCCGGCCCGGATGGCCGCCATCGTGGACTGGGAGATGGGCACGGTCGGCGACCCGCTCCTGGATCTGGCCTGGGTGGTGATGGGCTGGCCCGACAACACCGGAGCCAGCGGCGCCGGACGCCGGGTCGGCGGATATGTCGACTACACCGGCATGCCGGGACGCGACGATCTGCTGGAGCGCTACGCGTCGGTGTCGGGCCGCGACGTCGACGAGATCGACTACTACGTCATCCTGGCCCGGTTCAAGATGGCCATCGTGCTGGAGGGCGGCTACGCCCGGTTCGTGTCCGGCGGGGCCGACAACCCCAAGATGGAGGCCTTCGGCGCGGTGGTCCTCGACATGGCCGAGGCCGCGGCCGAACTGGCCCGCACCACCAGCCTCTAGCGTTTAGCCATGGCCATCGACTTCTCGGTTGAGCCGGAGTTCCAGGCGAAGCTCGACTGGATGGACCGGTTCATCACCGAGGAGGTCGAGCCGCTCGACCTCTACTTCCGTGACACGGTCAGCCCGTTCGACCGCACCAACGCCACCGCCAACGCTCTGGTGCGCCCGCTACAGCGGCAGGTGCAGGAGCAGGAGCTGTGGGCCTGCCATCTCGGGCCGGAGCTCGGCGGGCCGGGATACGGGCAGGTGAAGCTGGCCCTCATGAACGAGATCCTGGGCCGGTCGCTGTGGGGCCAGATCGTGTTCGGATGCCAGGCCCCCGACTCGGGCAACGCCGAGATCCTGGCCCACTACGGCACCGGCGGGCAGCGTGAGCGGTACCTGCGGCCGCTGCTGGCCGGGGAGATCTCGTCCACCTACTCGATGACCGAGCCCCAGGGCGGGTCGGACCCCAACTACTTCACCTGCCGGGCGGTGCGAGACGGCGACGAGTGGGTCATCACCGGTGAGAAGTGGTTCGCCTCCAACTTCCGCTACTCGACATTCCTGATCGTGATGGTCATCACCAACCCCGACGTGCCGGTGTACCGGGGCTCGTCGATGGTGCTGGTCCCGTCGGACGCGGAGGGCCTGGAGGTGGTGACCGACGTCGGTCTGGGCTCCGAGCCCGTGGGCGAGGGGGACCATCCCCACCTGCGGTTCAACGATGTGCGGGTGCCGGCCGAGAACTTGCTGGGCGAGGAGGGATCAGGTTTCAAGATCGCCCAGACCCGCCTGGGCGGGGGCCGGGTCCATCACGCCATGCGCTCGGTGGGGACGGCCCAGCGGGCGCTGGACATGATGTGCGAGCGGGTGCTGTCGCGTGAGACGAAGGGCTCGCTGATCGCTGAGAAGCAGGCCATCCAGCACTGGATCGCCGACTCGTGGGTGCAGATCCAGCAGTTCCGCCTCCAGGTGCTGCACTGCGCCTGGCTGATCGACGCCGTGGGCGACTATGCCAAGATCCGCCAGCACATCGCCGGAGTGAAGGTGGCCACGCCCAGGGTGCTGATCGACGTCGTGTACCGGGCTATGCATGCCCACGGCTCGCTAGGGGTGTCGAACCTGATGCCGCTGGCGGGTATGTGGATGTCGGGTCCGATCATGGGCATCGCCGACGGCCCCACGGAGGTCCACAAGGACACCATCGCCAAGCAGGTGCTCAAGGGATATGCGCCCCACGACGGTCTGTACCCGTCGATGCACTTGCCGACCCGCATCGAGGCGGCCCGGGCCCATATCGAGGCCCGGCTGGAGCACGAGATCGCCAACCTGTAGGGCGCGGGACGAGCGGGGTTGGACGAGGTGAGCGATTCTGGCGGTGTCGCCGAGTCTCGGGCTGCGATCGACGCGGCCAACGCCGCCGATCCCCGAAGCCATGATTCAGAGCCGCTGGCGCTGGCCCAGGGTCGGCGGGCCGAGGAGTGGGTGGTCCGTCTCGATCCCGAGGCGTCGGACGCGCTGAGGCTGGCGGCCCGGGCCCATCACCTGCGTCGCTGGGCGCTGCCCCGTTCTGACTATCCCGAGGGTCGGACGGGCTACCTGCGCTGGCGGAGAGCGCAGCGGGAGCGCCACGCCCGAGACCTGGCCGCCATCCTCGACGAAGCTCGTGTGGACGGCTCAGTGGCGTCCAGGGCCACCCAGATCGTGACCAAGCGGGGGCTGGGCTCCGACCCCGAAGTGCAGACCTTCGAGGACGCAGTGAGCCTCACGTTCCTGGAGACGGAGTTGCGGCCGGTGCTCGACCGGCTCGACGACGACACAAAGGCGGCCGACATAGTGGCCAAGACCCTGGCCAAGATGAGCGCCGCCGGCCGGGAGCAGGCCGCCCAGGTGGCCGCCACGCTCGGCGAGCGCAGCCGTAGGGTCTTCGCCGAGGCCGAGGAGGCGTTCGCCCGGGAGGGCGGCAACACCGGGTGAAGCCGGTCTCTAGAGTCGCATCCTCAGCCGCAGGCGTGACACCGCCGCGAACAGCAGCCACGACAGGCACCAGACCACCACCGCGACCAGCAGGACGGTCTCGTCGCTGGGGCTCAGACCGGGGGAGTGGAAGGGCTTCACGAAGTAATTGGAGATGAAGCCGCCCCGGTACGGAGTCTCACCCGCGAGGCGCCAGAAGTGCTTCTCCCAGACGGTCAGCGGGCACGGCAGCTGGAGGAGATTCACCGCAGCAGTCGGCACCAGCATGACGAGATACCAGCTCATCAGCCGGTGCCTGAGTGCAGCCAGTGGAGCGCCCACAATGATCCACACGGCGAGCAGCCCGTGTGCGAGTGCTATCGCGATCGCCAGCAACCACGCACCCACGACCTCACACTACTGCGAGCGCCCGGGTGGATCAGTCGTAGCGCACGGTTGTGGTGTTCGAGCCTGAATGCATATTTCGATATCATCGTTTGACTATGTGAAAGGGGGCTCATGGCTGCGAGCGGCGAGCCGCGTCGGCGGGGCGATTCGGAGCTGACGGCAAGGCGGGTGGTCGAAGCCGCGGCCGCAGAGTTCATTGAGCGCGGCTATGACGGGGCCGTCATCAGCGACATCGCTCGCCGCGCCGGGGTGACGCCGGGGGCCATCTATCCGCGCTGGCCGCACAAGAGTGACCTCATGGCTGCTGCCGTTGAGCACCTCCTAGAGCAGTTGCTGCCTGAGCGAAGGCTCCAGAACTTGGGCATTGCCGAGTTGACCGCGCCGGAGATCCTCGAGTTGTGGGCGGCGTCCCTGTTGACTTCTGACGCGGTTAGGGACGTGCTGAACCAGGTGTTCGGTAGTGCCCGCAGCAACCCCGCCATTCAACAGCTCTTGCAACGTTTCCTGGACGAGCAGGCCGACCAGATGCGCGCTCTTGTTGAAAGGGCGGCGGACGAGGGAGCCCTAGACGTCGAACACGACGCTGCTTCCGTGACGCTGATGATCCAGGCGACGGGGATCGGCCTTCACTTGGTGTTGTCCGCCGGGCTGGCGGATCGCCATATCCCGTCCGGCCAGGACTGGGTTGCATGGCTGACGCACGTCATCGCCAGCGCTGCACCCGAAACTCCGCCAGACCAGTAGCGCCGGGCACCGCCCCCGGCGTCAGTCGATGCCGAGTTGTGCCTTGCGCTCGCGGGCGTAGTTGGTGATGAGCTGGTCGGCGGTGAGCCCGATCACGGCCACGTTGAAGCCGGCGACGATGCCCTCTCCCACGAGGGCCTGCTCGGTGCGGGCCAGCAGGATGTCGTCGCCGAGGCCGTCGATGCCGCCGATGAAGGCGGAGATGATCACCAGCAGGAGTCCGAACAGCAGCACCTGGTTCATGCCCAGCATGATCTCGGGGAAGGCCATGGGGAACTTCACCTTGCGCAGCACCTGCGTCCGGGTGCAGCCCGACATCTCGGCGGCCTCGATCATGTCGGCGGGCACGTTGCGCAACCCCAGCATCGTGTAGCGCACAGCCGGGACCGTCGCGTAGATCACGATGGCGGTCAGCGCAGCCACCGGTCCCACCCGGAACAGCATCACCACCGGGATCAGGTAGATGAACGAGGGCAGCACCTGGAACGTGTCCAGCACCACCTGCACCGCGGCGTAGCGCCGGTCGCTCGTCGAGGCGAAGATCCCGATCGGGACTCCGATGACGACACTGACGATCAGGGCCGCCACGACTAGGTAGAGCGTCTCCATCGACTCGATCCAGAACCCCGAGAACGCCAGGTAGGCCACGAACAGCGAAACGATGGCCGCCAGCCTCCATCCGCCGAAGCGCCAGCCGACCGCGGCGACGAGGACGAGCAGCCCGATCCAGGGCAGCGCCTGGAAGGCGTCGCGCATCGGGAACAGGATCTCCAGGATCATGAAGTCCCGGAAGTGGCCCAGCGGGGACTTCAGGTTGAACTGCACCCAGTCGACCATCCACTCCCAGAACGGCTCGGTGCTGACCGTCGCCCCCTTGCGCCCGTCGATCAACACGATGTCGGTGCCGGGCAGGCGCAGCTCCCAGAGCCGGTCGGTGCTGACTATCCCGCCCCTGGGCAGCAGCGCGGCGTACTCGGTGAGCCGGGCCAGCACGATCCCGGCTGCGACCACCGCGGAGCCGCCGATCCAGTACGGGTGCCGCGCCGTCCAGCTCTTGGTCATGTCGATGTGCTCGGGCCTGCGGGCACCCAGGGCTTGGCCCAGCCGGTCGAGCATGATGGCCATCAGCACGATGGCGACCCCTACCTCAAGGGCCTTGCCGATCCTGAGGCTCTGCAGGTAGTTCAACAGCGGCAGGCCCAGGCCGCGGGTGCCGACGAAGGACGCCAGAACGGTCATGCCGAAGCACTGCATCAGCACCT
>VXWX01000032.1:35793-46153 GCA_009835735.1 Acidimicrobiaceae bacterium | reverse complement strand
TCGTCTCCGAGGAAGCGTTCTGGGATCTCGACGGCCCCATCGTGCGGATCACAACACCTCACCTGCCCCTCGCCTCGGCTCCCAATCTGGAGGATCTGGCGCTGCCCGACGCCGACCGCATCGCGGCCACGATCAAGGCTGCACTGGGCTGACGCCGGCTAGCGGCCGAGCAACTCCAACAGGGCTCGCAACGCCCGGGCTCGATGGCTCATAGCGTTCTTGGCGGCCGGGCCCAACTCCGAGAAAGTGAGGCCGCCGCTCTCGGTCGGTGCGAACACCGGGTCATAGCCGAAGCCTCCCGTGCCTCGGGGCTCCGCGGTGATCGCGCCCTCGACCACGCCCTCGGCCACGACGCTGGCACCGTCCGGGAACCAGACCGCGGCCACCGTCCGGAACCGGGCCGTCCGCTGCGATGGCTCCACGTCGCGCATCTCGGCCAGCAGGCGGGCCAGGTTGTCGGCATAGCTGGCGTCGGGACCTGCGAACCGGGCCGACCACACGCCGGGGGCGCCGCCCAAGGCGTCGACCTCCAGGCCGGTGTCGTCGGCCAGGGCGGCCGCTCCCGCGAAGTCGCACACGGCCCGGGCCTTGAGGATGGCGTTGCCCTCCAGGCTGTCGGCATCCTCGGCTACCTCGCCCATGCCGGCCGGGCGGGGCAGCAGCACGGCGTGGCCCTCCAGCACCTCGGCCATCTCGGCCACCTTGTCGGGATTGGCGCTGGCGCAGACCAGCTCGATCATCTGGCAGGAGGCGGGCTTGCGAGCATCGACCGCTGCGCGGCCACGATCTCCGAGATCCCCTTCGAGGCCAGGTCTAGGAGTTCGTCGAGCTGGGACCGCGTGAAGGGCCGGCCCTCGGCGGTGCCCTGCACCTCTACCAGCTCGCCCTCACCGGTCATGACCACATTGAAGTCCACGTCGGCCCGGGAGTCCTCCGAGTAGGGCAGGTCCAGCAGCGCCACGCCGTCCATCAGGCCGACGCTCACCGCGGCACACTCCCCCACTATCGGCGACGCATTCAGCTTGCCGGCCTGCATCAGCCGGGTCACCGCATCATGCAGGGCCAGGTAGCCCCCGCAGATCGACGCGGTGCGGGTGCCGCCGTCGGCCTGCAGCACGTCGCAGTCCACGATCACCTGGCGCTGCGGAAGCGCAGCCAGGTCGACGACCGTCCGCAGCGACCGGCCGATGAGGCGCTGGATCTCCTTGGTGCGGCCGCCCACCCGGCGGGAGACCCGCTCCGGCGACGATCCCGGCAGCATCGAGTACTCGGCGGTGAGCCAGCCGCTGCCGCGCTCACGCATCCACCGAGGCACGTCGTCGTCGATCGACGCCGTGCACAGCACCCGCGTGTCCCCGAACTCTGCCAGCACGGATCCGCCGGCCATGGTGGTGTAGTCGCGCCGGAACCTCAGCGGTCGCAGCTCGTCGGGCCTGCGACCGTCGACGCGCCGACCGTCGGCATCAATGGCGGTCATTGCAGGTGCCTCACACCGTCATGACCAGACCGGGGCGGGCCACATCCACCGGGCCGTCGAACACCTCGCTGGCCTCTGCGAACTGGGCGTCGGGATCACAGCCCGGGGCCAGATGGGTGAGCACCAGGCGCTCCACTCCGGCTACCGACGCGGCACGGGCGGCCTCGCGAGCGCTCATGTGAGGGATGCCCTGGCCCTCGTGTTCACAGCCATGGCTGGCGTCGCACATGGCGACGTGTATGCCCTCACCCAGCGAGCGAAAGTCCCATCCGGGCCCGGAGTCGGAGCTGAAGGCGAAGGATCGGCCGCCCGAGTCCACCCGCACGGCCATGGTCTCCACCGGATGGTCGGTGGTGGCGAAGCTCCACCGCTGATCGCCCACGGTCACCTCCGAGGTCGCGTCGATCACCGTCCACGCCAGAGGATCGGACTTGCCCGAGCGCAACACCGTAATGGCCCGGTCCATGGCCCGGGTCTCGGCCGTTCCGTAGACGGGAACGTTGCTGCGGGGCACGAACCAGATGAAGACGTTGCGGATCACCGGCAGCTCCAGCCAATGATCGGGATGGCAGTGGGTGGTGATGATGGCGCTGAGATCGGCCAGATCGATGGACTCCTGCAGCGGTCCCAGCGTCCCGGGGCCGCAGTCGAGCAGCACCGAGGCACCGGGACTTCGCACCAAGTAGCCGGTGCAGGGGTTGTCGGGCGCGGCGTAGCTGCCGCTGCAGCCGAGGACCGTGACAGTGAGTGTCACACCAATGCCCCGGTCGCGAGCCGAGCGCCTAGCGCTCCTCCTTGAAGACCACGTGCTTGCGGATCACCGGGTCGTACTTCTTGAGCTCGATCCGGTGGCGGGTGTTGGTCTTGTTCTTGGTGGTCACGTAGGTGTAGCCGGTGCCGGCGGTGGACCGCAGCTTGATGATGGGACGCTTGTCGCTGGCCATCGCCCTCTCCTTGCTCTAGACCTTGCGGCCGTTGCGGCGCATCTCGGCCACCACGCTCTCGATGCCCCGCTTGTCGATGGTCTTGATGGCCTTGGTGCTCAGACGCAGCTTGATCCAGCGCTTCTCGCTGGGCAGGTAGTAGCGCTTGGTCTGGACGTTGGGATCCCAGCGACGGCTGGAGCGGCGGTGTGAATGCGAGAGCTGCTTGCCGAACTGCGGCTTCTTGCCGGTGACCTGGCAGATCTTGGACATTCGAGAAAGGGTAGCGAGGCTCCGCCCGCGCTCCACTGGAATGTGACGGATGACCGCGGCCGGGGGCGGTCCGCCACCGCTAGAAGTAGATGATCTCCGAGGCCTGCGCGGCCACCTCGTCGAGGTCGCCGGTCCAGGCCCGGCTCGACAGGTACTTCCAACCGCCGTCGCACACTATGAACACGACCGTGCCGGCGTCGATCCGCTCGGCCACCCGGACCGCCCCGGCCAGGGCCGCGCCCGACGACAGGCCGGCGAAGATGCCGGCGTCGGCCAGCCGGCGGGTGTACTCCACCGACTCGCGGGGCCGCACTATGCGCTTGCCGCTGAGCAGGTCGGATCCGCCCCACTTCTCGTAGACCGGTGGTATGAAACCGTCGTCGAGGTTGCGCAGGCCGTCGACCATCTCCCCCGCGGGCGGCTCCACCGCGTACACCTCGATGTCGGGGTGGACCTCCTTGAGGTAGGTCCCGACGCCCATGAGGGTTCCGCTGGTGCCCAGGCCGGCCACGAAGTGGGTCACGTCAGGCACGTCGCGCAGGATCTCGGGCCCGGTGGTCTCGTAGTGGACACGAGGGTTGGCCTCGTTGGCGTACTGGTACAGGAACACCCAGTCGGGTTGTTCCAGAGCCATCTGGCGGGCCAGGCGCACTGCGCCGTTGGATCCTTCGGCGCCGGGCGACGGCACGATGTCCGCTCCGAACACCTCAAGCATCTGGCGGCGCTCCGGCGAGGTGTTCTCGGGCATCACAACCGTTATGGGGTAGCCGCGGATCCGGGCGATCATGGCCAGGGCGATGCCGGTGTTGCCCGACGACGGCTCCAGTATCCGCTTGCCGGGGCCGAGGGTGCCGTCGGCCTCGGCGTCGAGCACCATGGCCTTGGCGATGCGGTCCTTGACCGAGCCGGTCGGGTTGGCGCTCTCGAGCTTGGCCACCAGCCGGATGTCGGGGTTGGGGCTCAGCTGCGAGACGTCCACGGCCGGCGTGTTCCCGATGAGGTCGAGTGCGTCCCGCTTTAGGGCCATGTGGCGTGGTCCTGTGGTCGTCCTAATCCCGAGTAATTCGCTCAGGATTATAGCTGCGGGATAATGCGAACGCGGCGGGCAGGGTCAGCACGCAGAGCACCGCCATGGCGCCCAGCGACCACGAGTAGGCGACGGCCACCGCGTCGGCGACGGCGCGGTCGACGACCGCCTCCGTATCGCTCAGCAGACCGCGGACCAGTTCGGTGTCGCCGGTGCGGCGGTCGACGATCCCGAACATGATCAAGCCGCCGACTGCGGCTCCGTAGGCGAAGCCCAGAGACCGTATGAACTGGTGCGCCGAGCTCACCCGGCCCATCTCCTGAAGGTCGGCCCGGCCCTGGAGCAGCGACAGGCTCGATGTGGTGATGGTCCCGATGCCCCAGCCGACGCAGATCAGGGTGGACAGCAGCAGGGGGACCGACGCTCCGACCCCGGTCGCCGCCGTGGCGCAGACCGCTCCGGTTGCGATGACCGCGGCGCCTATCAGGATCACCGTCTGGGCTCTGAGGTACTGCTGGAGCTTGCCCGCTACCCACGCGGCCGTCGACCAGCCCAATGTGGGCCACACCACCGCGAAGGCCGCGAACGTCACTGAAGAGCCCCGGGCCGCCTTGAGGTACAGGGGAAGGAAGACGCTGGCGCCGGTGCCGCCCGACACCGCCAGGACGGCCACCATGTGGATCGGCCAGAAGCGGGCCTTGGTGACGTGCGGCATCCGAACGATGGGCGACTCGCAGCGGCGTGCGTGCCTGACGTAGAGCGCGGCCAGCAGGACGCCTGCGGCTACCAGCACGATGCTGTACCAGCTGAGGTACGACGTAGCAACCAGCAGGGCGGCGGTGAACCCGCTCAGTATCAACAAACCCCGGCCGTCCAGCGGTTCTTCGGCCGCCTGGGCTTCCGGCGGCATGCGGCTCCATCCCACCGCGGCCGCGATCAGCCCTACGGGGAGGTTCGCCAGGAACACGGACCGCCACCCGAGCGTGCTCACCAGAGCGGCAGCCACGGCCGGGCTGCCGATGCCCATGATGCCCCACACCGAGGACATGAGTGCGTAGGCCCACGGTCGGGCCTCGTCGTCGTACACGAGCCCGATGCCGGTGAGCGCGGTGCCGATCAGCGCGCCCATGGCGAGTCCCTGAACCAGCCGTGCGGCCACCAGCAGCTCCATCGTGGGTGCGGCGGCGCACATGGCGGAACTCAACAGGGCGGCAACCACCGTGACCCGGAAGGCCCGCCGGGCACCGGACCCGTCGATGAAGGGACCGACGGCGAGAACCGCAACGGCGGCGGCCACCAACTCCGCGGTGATGATCCAGGGAAGCAGGGCCACCCGTCCTAGGTCGTCGCCGATGTCGGGCAGGGCGGCCGTGACCGACAGGTGGTTGTAGGAGGCGATGGCCACCAGGGCCATGAGAGAAAGGGACGCAGCCCGGTACTTGGGGTCCAGCAGGCCCGATGCCCCAGCGCGCTTCACCGCCCGAAGCTATCGGCGGGGTGCAGCCGATAGAAATACGCGGATGCCCGAGCCCGAACTGTTCTTCGAGGACTTCGTCCCCGGCGACGTCATCGAGCTCGGCACCTACGAGATGACCGAGGCCGAGATCATCGACTTCGGCCGGCGCTTCGACCCCCAGTACTTCCACACCGACCCGGAGGCCGCTCTGGACTCGCCGTTCGGGGGGCTGATCGCCAGCGGCTGGCACACCGTCTCGGCCTGGGCTCGCCTATGGATCGACACCGTGGTCTCCAAGGCCGACGGCCGGGGCTCCGGCGGCATGCAGGAGGTCCGCTGGTTCGAGCCGGTGCGGCCCGGCGACTCGCTGACCGCGACAGTCGAGATCCTCAACACCCAGCCGTCGTCGAGGCATGCGGACCGCGGCACCGTGTTCATCGGCTGCACGATGACCAACCAGCACGGCCGGGTGGTGATGACCTTCCACGGGCGGGGCCTGTTCGGCCGGCGCCACCCGACCGGCGAGAGCACCCCGAGTCACCCCGAGCAGGATGCGGGCGCCGATTCCTCCGCTCCGAGGGACTCCATCGAGGTCCGATCCGCCGACGGTGTGAAGCTGAACTTGAGAATGCTGGGAGGATCAGGCCCGGACCTGCTGGTGTGTCACGCCACCGGGTTCCATGGTCTGGCCTACCGACCGCTGGCGCAATCCCTCAAGGAGCACTTCACAGTCTGGGCTTTGGACTTCCGGGGCCACGGCTCCTCGGCTTCCGCGCCGGGCGGCGACTACGCCTGGAGCGGCATGGGCGCCGACGTGGCCGCGTGCACCGAGACCATCGGCGCGGAACGGCTGTACGGGTTCGGCCACTCGATGGGCGGGGCCGCGCTACTGATGGCCGAGCGTTCGCAGCCGGGGACCTTCGAGCGCCTGTTCCTCTACGAGCCCATAGTGCTGCCCAGGGGCTTCTTCGACCAGCCCGGCAACAACCCGCTGTCCAAAGGCGCCCGCAACCGGCGCGAGATCTTCGACTCGCGGGCCGAGGCCCTGGCCCGCTACTCGAGCCGGTCGCCGCTCGGGGTCATGCGGGCCGACGCCCTAGCTGCCTACGTCGAGGGCGGCTTCGTCGACCTGCCCGACGGCCGCGTGCGCCTGGCCTGCTCGGCCGAGACCGAGGCTCGCACCTTCGAGGCCAGCGGCGGGCTGCCTACCGAGGAGGTATCCGCCATCAACGCTCCCGCGACGGTGGCCGCCGGAACGGCGGTCGCCGGTGTGTCCAACCCCGGGATCTTCGGCCCCGCAATCGCGGAGGCGCTGCCCCAGGGCCGCTTTCTCAGCTTCGAGAACTTGAGCCACTTCGGTCCGCTGGAGGCGCCCGGCGTGGTGGCCGCGGCCGCGGTCCGCGAGCTCCTGGAGGGCTAGCCCGCGCCGTCGATCGCCACCGGCTCCTCGGTGACCTCGCCGTCGAGGATGCGGAACGACCGCAGCGACGGCTCGGCATGGCGCAGCGACACGATCACGAAGCGCCAGGCGCCGAAGGGGTCGAAGCAGGCCGCGTCGGCGATGTCGGTGGGCGACGGGTAGTTGGTGGTGTGGGTGTGTGAGTGCATCACTCCCATGACCGCCAGGCCGGCGTCGTCGGCAGTGCGCTCCACGTCCATCATCTCGAGGCCGTCGAGCACGTAGATCTCGCGGGACTCGGCCGCGTTGCGCATGGGAAAGAAGCGCTCGACGCGGTTCGAGCCGGGCAGCCCGGCGAACAGCCCGCAGGCCTCGTGGGGAAGCCCGGCGACGGCGTGGTCCACCATCGCCGTGTGCATCTCCGCCGACATCTCCAGCATCGCGGGAGAACCTTACCGGCGGGTCGCTTCCCGCCTGCCTCACCCACCGGTACCGTGACGCTGTGGCCAAGTCGCAGAAGCGTCGGGACGTCCCTGAAGGGGCGGCGGTGGTGGCGACCAATCGCCGCGCCCGCCGGAACTTCGACATCCTTGAGACTCTCGAAGTCGGTCTGGTGCTTCAGGGCAGCGAGGTCAAGTCCCTGCGGGAGGGCAACGTGCAGATCGCGGAGAGCTGGGCCCGCATCGACCGAGGCGAGCTGTGGCTGCACAACCTGCACATCTCGCCCTACTCGCACGCGGCGGCGTCGTTCCGCTCCGAGCCGGACCGGGTCCGCAAGCTGCTCGCCCACCGGCGCGAGATACAGCGCCTGGCGTCCCGGGTCGACCAGGAGCGACTGGCGCTGGTGCCGCTCGCCCTCTACTTCAACGAGGGAAGGGCCAAGCTGGCTCTGGCCCTGGCCCGGGGGCGCACCCGGTCCGATCGCCGCCGCGACATCCAGCAGCGCGACGCCGACGCCGAGGCGGCCCGCTCGATGGCCGCAGCCCGCCGGCGCCGCACTCCCCCACCGCCATGAGCCGGCAGGAGCTCGCCTTCTGGGTCGCCGTCGTTGCCAACGGGGTGACCTTCGTGCAGATCATCCCCCAGATCGCGAAGCTGATCCGCACGGGACGCACCGAGGGCGTGTCACCCATCTGGGCCGCGGCCGGCATGACCATCAACCTGGGCTGGCTCACCTACGTGGTGGAGAATGGGTTCTGGGAGACGATCCCGTCGATCATCGCCGCCATCTCCAGCTTCGGGCTGGCGCTGTTCCTGCTGTACCGCAACGGCGTGAGCGTGCGCGCCTCCCTGCTGATCGGCGCAGCCGTGATAGTGGCCAGCGTGGTGATCCAGCAGGCGGCGGGCTGGACGGTGCTGGGCACGGTGCTGGGTCTGTCCAACGGGCTGTATCTCGGACCCGCGTTGATCGCGGCGTGGCGCACCTACGCCCCGGTCGGAGTGTCCCCCGGCACGTGGTGGCTGACGGTGTTGGAGGGCTTCAAGTGGGGCCTCTACGGCGCGCTGGTGGCCGCGGTGCCAATCATGGTGTACGGGGCGACCGCGATCCTGCTGGCGGTCGGGGTGCTGCTGCGGCTGTGGATGACCCGCGACCGGATCCGGGCGGCGCTCGGTCACACCGCCTGAGTATCATGGTTGGTCCCTTCGGGGACGGCAGCTTGAAAAGAGACTGCACGAGGGGCTGACCGGTTTCGACGTCGGGACCAGGAGGCCGCGGAGTGCGACCGGAGTTGCTCAGACTCCCTAAACGGGGCAACCAAAGAGACGCCGAAGACGACGCTCTCGTTCTCGCCGCCTGATCAGATCTGATCTAGCAGCCGAGAATCATCGCGACCAGCAATGGCACGCGGGGCCGGACCGCTGCAGCCTGGCACCAGAAGCAGGGGTGGACGGCGGGGAGAGACCCGCTGACGGCCGGCAAAGACCGCTGACACCGGAGAAAGATCCGGCGGCCGAATCATCTCCCGATGAGAATGATCCGCACGACCCGGCGTAGCGGCAGCCGCAAGCCGCAGACTCGGGAATGGTCGTAGCGAGCCCGGTATCCGCCTGACGGACGGGAGTTCGATTCTCCCCAGCTCCACCGCTTCTAGCGCGTCCCAGCTCCACCACCCCCACTCAAGACCACATGACCGCAGGTCACAGGGCAACAGTCGCGGGCTGAACCCAATCGCAATGTTGCTCTCAGTGTCACTGTTGCAGGGCCAGTGGCCCTGGAGGTCAAGGGACGGCACCAACGCTAGGGGCCGTCACCAAGGTGTGTTTCCGGTCCGTCGATCCGCCTCGTCTGGCCTTGATCAGTTATGGCGGGCCGCCATGCACGGATCACGCCGGACGCACGGAATAGGTTCGGAACGATTGAGCCACCATCTCATCTTCCGTTGCACCGTGCAGCGCGTAGCTGGGGGCAACGATCGGAGCCACGCGCTCAACGGTGAGCACAAGTGCGTTGCGGACTTTGAACTTGTCCCCCGCGATTTCCACTAGTGCCCCTGCCATCTCCCCAAAGTCCGGATCCGCTCTCCCGACTACGCGCACGCTACCGACCAGCTTGAACCCCCTCTGGCGGAATACATCCACGAAACTCACGCACGCGGCGGAGTTATGTCGAAGATTGCGCAGCGACCGAGGCGAGGCAATCTCAGCGATCACGACGGTGCTGTCGTCGTGCACGCGCCATATTTCCTTCGGGCTGACGTTCGGGATCCCGTCTGCGCTGACCGTTGCCAACCAGCACAAGACCGCCCGGTCTGCTTCGCGGCGTACGGCATCCGTAATCGTGCCCATGGCCCGTCACGTCCTTCTCCCGATCGACCTCTGGGTGGTCGCCACGCCGAAGGACACTGAGGCGCCTCGAAGTAGCCTGACCCAGCTTCGCGGGAAGTGTACAGCGCGGTCAGATGCTCGACCTTCTCAGCGATCACCGCTCCTTGTCGGAAGCCGGGCCTGCTGCGCCCCCCCCCCAGATGCAGCGCCCGCTTTGACGCGGGCCTTAAGGCAGCTCTTGTCGAACGATTTTCACGTTGACGGTCTGGCCTTCCGTCCAGGACACGTCGACGTTTCTGAAGACGAAGTTCGAGTCTCCGCTCGGAAAATCAAGCGCCGTATCGTCTATGTGTAGTGTCCAGTTTCTGGTGCCGGCAGCTGGTGCGCTGAAGGCCAGATAGAGCTTCCGCTCCGGCTCCAAGTACCAGAGCCACTTGATTTGAAGTTGGGTGCTGCTCGTTACGTTCGTGAACAGGGTGTCGTCAAGGTAGGCGCCCAGGCTGCTGTTGCCGTAGTTCGCCACCGTCATCTCTCCCGACCACAACGTCTCGACCTGATTTGCGCTTACCGCAGCCGTCGCGGTGCTGGCCAGTGTCTCGGAGTACCCGTGGTCATCGGTGAAGCTGACCTGCACCTTGATGGCCTTACCTACGTCGTTGTGGGTCAGGGTGTGCGTCTGTGCGGTGGCGCCGGGGATCTCGGTGTCCGTGTTGCCGTCATTGCGTATCCACTGGTAGGTGAACTGCACGTTGGCGAGCCCATTGGCGTCACCGATCCCCAAGGTGTCCACGCTGAGCGTCTCACCCACCTGCGGTGTGCCCGTGATGGCGGGTAGGCCGGTGGCGGTCTGGTTGGGCGGCGGCGAGACTGGGGCTGTGGCGGCGCTTGTCACGCTTTCTGAGTAGCCGTCGCCATCGGTGAAGCTGACCTGCACTTTGATGGCCTTACCTACGTCGTTGTGGGTCAGGGTGTGCGTCTGTCCGATGGCGCCGACGACGTGCGTGTCGGTGTTGCCGTCGTTGCGTATCCACTGGTAGCT
>VXWX01000032.1:0-35783 GCA_009835735.1 Acidimicrobiaceae bacterium | reverse complement strand
TGGCGCCGACGACGTGCGTGTCGGTGTTGCCGTCGTTGCGTATCCACTGGTAGCTGAACTGCACGTTGGCGAGCCCGTTGGCGTCGCTGATCCCCGAGATGTCCGCGCTGAGCGTCTCACCCAGCACGGCGGTCCCGGTGATGGTTGGCTGGCCGGTGGCGGTCTGGTTCGGTGGCGGCGAGACCTGGGTGGTGGCGGCGCTGGTGAGGCTCTCGGTGTACCCGTCGTCGTCGGTAAACGAGACGCTCACCTTGATGGTCTTGCCCTGATCAGCCCGTGTCAGGGTGTGCGTCTGTGCGGTGGCGCCGACGACGTGCGTGTCGGTGTTGCCGTCGTTGCGTATCCACTGGTAGCTGAACTGCACGTTGGCGAGCCCGTTGGCGTCGCTGATCCCGGAGATGTCCGCGCTGAGCGTCTCACCCACCTGCGGTGTGCCCGTGATGGCGGGTAGGCCAGTGGCGGTCTGGTTGGCGGGGACATCGCCTTGCTGTGCCTCGAGCGTGAACGTGTAGGTCCGGGTGGTGCCGTCCTCGGCGGTGACCTCTATGGCAACTGTCTTGTCCCCGGCTGGCATGTCGAAGGCGTCCGAGGGGTAATCGAAGCTGTAGGGGACGACGACGTCGCCGTTGACGGAGACCTCGGCGTCTGCGCCGGCGTGGTTGAGACCGACATCGACGAAGAACGGCGGGTTGTTCCCAACGGTTGCCGTGTACTCGGTGACCGTGGGGCTGAACGCCGGCGACAGGACGAAGTCGTTGAATTTGAAGTCCTGAAGCACGAGCGTGGCGATCGACGCGTCCGACGAGGCGGCCTTGTCGACCATGACCTTGTAGAGCGACTCCCGGCGGCGGTCCTTGGAGGTGATCAGGACCTTGAGCAGGTTGACGCCGGGTCCGATGCGGCTGAACTGCGCGCTGCTGGCTTGTGACTTGTTGCCTTCTTTGACCTTGCCGAATGCGTCGAAGTAGCGAATGTAGTTCGGGTCTATGCCCTCACCGAACGACAGATCCAGGTTCATCGTGTCCACGCTGGCGCCGGCATCTGCGGTGTAGACGAACTGGAGCGGATCAAACGTCTCGTTCAGAGCGATCGTGTTGCCGTCCTGGTCGGTCAGCGTGATCCCGGCCAACGTCGAATCGCTCGACGCGGTCTGGTCGTTGTTGATGATCCAGCCGGCCGCGCGGTCGAGCTCGCTGAGCGCGATATTGCTCGACGGGCTGCTGAGGCGGACGATGAACCGCTCGTCGTGCTCGTCGATCGAGTCGTCGCTGGTCGCGATGGAGATCGTCTGGGTGGTCTCGCCCGCAGCGAACGTGACCGTGCCTTCGCTGACCGCGGTGTAGTCGTTGTTGCTGGTCGTCGCCGACAGGCGGCCGCGGCCGTCGACGGTGTCGTACTGGACGGTGGCCTGGGCGCTGGGTGCGCTGGACAGCTCGACCGTGAACTCGATGCTCTGTCCCTCGATTGCCGATCCGCCGCTGATGCTCGCCAGCGGCAACGTCGACTCGACCGGACCGCTCAACAAGACCATGAAGTTCGAGTAATAGCTGCACATGCGGGTGCGATGTGAATGCCAGATGTCAACGAGGCTCCACTGGCATGCATTGCTGATGTCCCACCCGGTCAGGCTGCCCGGATCCAGACCGTTGTGTGGATCCGGACCGCCGATCATGGTCATCGGAATCACCACCTCGCCCTGGACCAACACCAGCTTCAGCCAGTAGTCGGTCGAAGCCTCGAGAGCGAAACCGTCGCCCGGCGCGACAAACTTGGCCGGACCATCGTGGTATTCCGGCGGCGAGACGAACTTCCCTACCAGCGCACCGGGCTGGCCCGGTTGGGAGAACTTGGAGTCGCCGACCTCGCCGCCCGGCAAGTCCTCAAGCAAGTGCAGTTCGAGCTTCGGGACTGTGGGCGATGAGGAACTGAATGAGGGCTGAAGCCTCGCGAACGTGACGCTGCCCAAATTGGCCGCGCTGGGGCCGGTGGTGAACCGGTTGTACGCGAACTTGCTCCCGCGATCGTTGGCGGTCGCATTCAGCCTCAGTCCCCAGCTGTGACTGAGCCCTCGGCCGAACGTGCTGACCAGCACCCGCTCCCTCGCAACCGGAGTCGCCGTCGATGGCCGCGAGTGATGGTCCGCCGCGCCGACCGCATTGGCGTGGGTCACCCTCACCGTGTACTCGGTGCCGTTGGTCAGCCCCTCGAGCACCGTGTTCGTGCTGTCGCGGCCCATGACCACCTTGACCCGGTCCCCACCCAGATCGGTCTGGAACTCCTCGTCACCCGACCTCCAGGCAACCAGATATCGGTCGAAGTCCACCGTGTGCAGGCGGTTGCGAATCACCTTGAACTTGGGCGGGTACGCATCCCAGAACACGTTGAGCGCGCCGTCCAGCGAGTTGGCGTCCGCCCTAAGGACCCGCTGGTAAGTCCCGCTGCTCGGCGGGGAGAGCATGGTGATCTTCAGCTTGGCGACCGGCGTACCGCTGAACTTGCCCACGCCCTTCAGGGAGGCGACACTCGCCGGTGGATCGGTGACCGAATCCGCCGAGTCCCAGTCCGTGCCACTGTCCGTGCCCGCATCCCAAGCAAAAAGGTCCACCTCCAACTCCTCAATCCACACGCCGCCCGGCCGCAGCTCGATATTGCGAGCCCCGACGAACCAGTCGGGCGACTCGCTCAAACTGGCCACGAAAGTCAAATGGTCCTGGCCACGGGAGGCGCGGTGGGACCCGAACACCTGTGCAGCCGTCGCACCCTGCGGGAAAGTCCCCCCATTCTTCTTCGTCGGATAGACGTTGGCGCCGTTGGTCTGTGCGGCGAACTCCTCCACTAGCAGCTCGGTCGAACCGGTCTCGGCGAATGCCTTGAGCCCGGCACTGGCCGCCTCGCCCGCATTGAAGTAGCTGACCGTGCTCTCGTGCGTCGCGAAGGCCACGCTGCCGAATGTCGCGTCAGCCGGAAGCGTCTCACCTGAAGCCAGCGCACCCTGGACGAAGTTGCCGGTGAGGGTGACGTCGATCCTGACGGCCCTCTGGTTGTCGCTCCCCTGAGCCTGCACCGATCCCGATCCGCCCAGCCCCACAAACACCGCCGACGGCGCCAACAACACCATCAGCACCGCCCCAAGCACAACCCTAATTGTGATAGTTGACACAACAATACAGTAGTCTCAGCACTATTAGCAGATAAAGCTCAGGGTCACCCGGTATCTCTTGGCAATCTTTGCCAAGAGGGTACAATCGGCAGGCATGACGACAATGAACGTGTCACTGCCGGACGAACTCAAGAGTTTTGTCGACTCGCAGGTCAACCATGGCCACTACGGATCGACGAGTGAGTATGTGCGTGATCTGATCCGACGGGACCACGACCGCCGTCAACTCCGAGCCGCGATCCTTGAGGGAGCCCGCACCCCCGTCGCCGGCAGCGCGGACGCCGCCTACTTCGCGTCGCTCCGACACCGAGCCCAAGCCGACGCCTGAACAGGTCGGTGCAGGTTGACCTTCGCGCCCTGGCCGCCGCCGACATTGAGGCCGCGGTTGACCACTATCGCGAGGAAGCCGGCTCGCAGGCGGCACTCGACTTCGTGGACGCGCTCGAGGCCGCCATCACCCATCTCCGCCACTATCCGAACAGTGGCTCTCTCCGACTTGCGTTCGAACTCGAGATCCCGGGGTTGCGGAGCTGGTCTCTCCAGCAGTTTCCCTACCTCATCTTCTACGTGCCCCAAGACGACCGCATCGACATCTGGCGCGTCCTCCACGCCCGGCGCGACATCCCAACCCACCTGACTGCCGAGCCCCCGACCTGACGCCAGCGGCGTCCGCAAACAGCCCAACGGAAGTGAACGTCTAGGAGTTGCGATGTCAGACACGACCGCCGACGATCGATTGACGGCCGAGGACATCAACGCCTATCTGGCCAAGCATCGCAACTGGGGACGATGGGGGCACGACGACGAGTTGGGGGCGCTCAACCTGATCACGGCCGAGAAGAGGCGGAGTTCGGCGACCGCGGTGCGCACGGGCCGGACAGTGTCGCTGAGCCGCCCCCTCCCCACAGGGCCGGGACCGGACAATCCGCACCCGGCCCGCCACTTCATGCAGCGATTCCCTCGAGATCCGGGGGGCGGGGTGGCGGTCGACTTCATAGGCGTCAACTGCCACGGACTGGCACTGACGCACGTGGACGCATCAATAGCGGGCTACTACGACCCAGCACGGATGGGTTGCTCGGACCGCTACTTCGCGGCGGTTGCCTCGATCTCGACTAGGAACTCGGGGAACGCCAGCCTGGTGACCTCGACGAGGGTGGATGCGTACCGGGTCCCGGCCTCTCGAAGCGGTTCGAGCTCATCGGCGTGCTCGAAGAAGAGGTCCATGTCGGTGGTGAAGATGTTGATGCGCACGATGTCGGCGA
This sequence comes from Acidimicrobiaceae bacterium, assembly GCA_009835735.1. Taxonomy (GTDB): domain Bacteria; phylum Actinomycetota; class Acidimicrobiia; order Acidimicrobiales; family Aldehydirespiratoraceae; genus Aldehydirespirator. Next base: position 31,358 of record VXWX01000032.1, on the reverse strand, counting down.
GGCTCATGCCGGCCTCGGCGAGGACGGCCTCGATGTTGTCTATGACCTGGCGGATCTGGCCGGCCATGTCGCCCACGTGCACCGGATTGCCGTCGGCGTCGAGCGAGGTTTGGCCCGACAGGTAGAGGGTGCGGGTCGGGTTGACGACTTCATGGCCCTGGTGGAACCCGTATTCGTCCTGCCACGTCCAGGGGTCGATGATCCTGCGCTCCATATTCATCCCGGCACCCTATTTCGACCGACTGCTGACACAGGTAGAACTACCTACCAGCAACTACTATTTCCCGGCGAAGCGCACACCAGCCGGCCGAATCGGCGCTTGCGGAGCAATCGTGATCATTCTCGCAGACGGCAAGACAAACGAGGTCGCCCAGCGGACCGACGCCGACGGGGTCTTGTGGGTGCGGCTCGGCGAGCTCCCCGAGGCGACCGGCTGGCAGATGAAGCCCGAGGGCGCGTGCCTGGGAGAGATCTGCGTGCCGCTGCCGGAGCACAAGCGTGAGGAGTGGATCGCCGACGCCGACGACTGGGTGTGGTTCAACTACTCGGAGTTCGCCGACATGCTCGGCCAGAAGTACGTGCGCGACGGCGACGTGTGGAGCCTCGGCTCGGTGCCCGCAGTCCGTCAGATGGGGCTGGAATCGGCTATCGCCCCCGACTTCGAGGTGACCCAGTGCAACGGCGACACGTTGAGGCTCTCAGACCTGCGGGGCCGAAAGGTGGTGCTGTTCACCTGGGCCTCCTGGTGAGGCTGCCGTTTCAGCCTGCCGGTCTGGCAGGAACTGTACGAGTCGATCGGTCCGGACCGGTTCGAGCTGATCAGCGTGGCCCAGGACTCGGCGGGTCCCCCCACGGTCAACAAGTGGTTCAACCGGGCCTCGCCGACCTACCGGTGCGTCATCGACCCGACCCACGAGATCAGCTCGATGTTCGGCTGGGTGAACGTGCCGTCGGCCGCCTGGATCGACGAGAACGGGAAGATCGTTCGCAGCAACGAAGGGGTGTACCCGGCTGAGACCACCGTCGGGTTCGGCCTGGGCAAGGTCCGCCTGGGCGACGACTCGTTCGCCGAGGCGACCCGGGACTGGATCGAGCGCGGAGCCGATAGCGAGCACGTCTGGTCGAGCAGGGAGCTGGCCGCGCGGCTCAAGCCCGTCGACGACGACAGGCTGCTGGCCGAGGCGACGTTCAAGCTGGCGCTGCACTTCGAGGCGGTGGGCGACAGCGAGCGCGCCCTGAAGCACTTCGCCACGGCGCAGGACCTGGCCCCCGACAACTGGAACTACCAGCGGCAGGGCTGGACCCACAAGGGGACGGCCTATGCCACCTTGCAGATACTGAAGCGCACGAGCGAGATGCGCAAGCAAGCCGACACGAGCTTCTACGACCCCACGGGGCTGCCCGGCGAGAACTTCCGCCGCTACACCGAGCCCGAGTGGGTGTGGACGCCCGCCGTCCGCCGGCTCAAGCAACTCCTCCGCCGCTAGAGGTTGCTACCGGCGCTCTGGGCCGGCTAGAGGGCCTTGAAGGCCCTGACCTGCTCGGTGATGGCCCGCTCGGTCGGCAGGCGTTCGATGCTCGAAGCGCCGAAGAATCCGACGCTGCTCGGAAGCCTCGACAGTGCTTCGCCCACGTTGGACGGCTCGTCGAAGGGCCCACCGTGGCAGATGACCACGATGTCATCGCGGACTCCGTGGCCGGCCTCGGCGATCGCGTTCACCCGTTCGATCGCCTCGTCGAGAGTCATGGCGTCAGCCGCACCGATAGTGCCCGACGTGGTCAGGCCGACATGGGCGACGAGCATGTCCGCGCCCGCCTCGGCCATCATCACCGCCTGCTGCTGGTCGAAGACATACGGGGAGGTGAACATGTCCAGCGAGTGGGCGCAATGGATGGCGTCGACCTCCTTGTCGTATCCCATCCCGGTGGCTTCCAGATCTCGCCTGAAGGCGCCGTCGATGAGCCCGACCGTCGGGAAGTTCTGAACGCCCGAGAAGCCGATCTCCTTCAGCTGCTTCAGGAACACCGGCATGAGCCGGAACGGGTCCGTGCCGCAGACCCCTGCCAGGACCGGAGTGTCCTCGACAACGGGAAGCACCTCGGCAGCCATCTCCACCACGATCCCGTTGGCGTCCCCGTAGGGCATCAGACCGGCCAGCGAGCCCCTTCCAGCCATGCGATAGCGGCCGGAGTTGTAGATGATGATGAGGTCCGCCCCGCCCGCCTCGGCGCACTTGGCGGAGATGCCGGTGCCGGCGCCGCATCCGACCACCGGCCGGCCTGCTGCGACCTCGGCGCGCACCCGCCGGAGGATCTCGCTGCGTGCCAGTGCCACTTGACCGCTCCTATCCGCCCGTGTCCCGCAGCATCTCAAGCAGCGTGCCGGCTGCCAGATCGGCGAACTCGGGATCGTTGATATTGCGGTCCACCTCATGGACGGCGACGTCGGCCCGGAGGTTGCCGCGGATGGCGTCGAAGCATGCCTGGTCGGCCTCCGGGTCCCAGAACCTCTCCCCCTCGCTGTCCAGCATGGAGACACCCCTCATGGGCAGCAGGACGGTGGTCGGCGCATTGGACAGGTTGACTGCTGCCGCGAGGATCTCGCCTATCCGGACGTTCTCCTCCACATTGGTGCGCAGCAGGGTGACGTTCGGATTCCACTGGTAGAGGTTCCGGCCCGCGTACCGCTCGGGGACGGTGTCGATCGAGTCGAAGTTGGCCATGTCGACGCATCCCGGAACGACGACGGCAGGGATGCCCGCGCCGGACGCGGCCTGGCAGCGCTCCGGCCCCGCGCTGAAGACGCCTCCACACACCCAGTCGGCCAACTCGGTGGTCGTGATGTCCAGGGAGCCGGCGATGTAGCCGTCGGCGATCAGACTCTCCATGGTCCTGCCCCCGATGCCGGTGGCGTGAAACACCAGGACCTCGTAGCCGCCGGCCTCGACGGCCCCGCGGGCTCGCTCGACGCAGGTGGTCGTGTTGCCGAACATGGAAGCGGTGACCAGCGGGCGCTCCTCGCCGGCCGGCGGGCGCTCCAGCCTCACCATGCCGGCTATCGCTCCCGCCGCATTGGAGTAGACAGCCCGGCTGATGCTGTTGATCCCGGCCACATCGACTATTGACGGGATGAAGGTGATGTCCCTGGTCCCCGCGTAGGCGCTGACATCGCCTCCCGCCACGGTCGACACCATCACCTTGGGCACGCCCACGGGCAGGACGCGCATCCCCGTGGTGGCGATGGAGGTGCCGCCGGTGCCGCCCATGCCGATGATCCCGCCGAGCCTCCCCTCCTCGTACAACCGGCGGACGACGACTGCGAGGCCATCCGCCATGGTCTGCATCGCCTCGTCCTTGTGCTCGCCCGAGGCCAGATAGGAGATGTCGCCGTCCGCCGCCGACGCGACCTCCTCCCTGGTGACGTCGGGCTCCAGGGTGGGCTCCCCCATCGTCCCGAAGTCGACCACGAGAGTGTCAACCCCTTCGCTCTCGATGAGTCCCTTGACGAAGGCGAATTCCGCGCCCTTGGTGTCCAGGGCGCCGATTATCACGACCGTATTCGGATTCTGACTGCTGCTCATGTCGGACCCCTCCGGGACTCACCCACTACAACCGAGATTAGGCGCTTCCGCCGGCGGAACTTAAGTCAGGCTGCTGACGCGCCAGCCGCGAGCGGCGACGATCAGGCCGCCGACTACCACCAGGAATGCGCTGGCCCCGGGTGAGAGCGCCGGGGTCGCCAAGCGGACGAAGGAGGCGATCCAGGCCATCCCGACGGCCGTGATGGCGCATCCCAGGCCGAACAGCACAATGCCGAGGTAGCGCTGGGCGGCATGGCTGCGCACCAACCGACCGAGGGTGGCCGCCAGGGATGCGACCGTGAGGGCCAGGACTATGTAGCCGATCCCCGGCCCTTCGGTATCCAGGCCGCGGACCACCACCCGGCGGGTCTCGGCCAGGGCCTCGGCCAGCACCTCGGCCGCTAAGCCGCCCTGATCGGCGCCTTCCGCCTCGGCCGCCAGCTCCGCGGCGATCTGGGCGGCGTCGCTGCGCTGGTCCAGGATCCAGGACCCCGACGCTCCCGCGAACACGAGGAACAGGGTCAGCACGACCATGCCCGCCAACTCGCGTGGGCTCGCACGGGCCGGCTCGTCGGCGGACCTCATCCGCAGGGCCGCCGCGGCGCCGCCGCCGAGGACGATCAGCGCGCCGAGGAGGCCCAGCCACACGCCGGGGCCATGGCTGTAGTTCTCGCCCCGCGGCGACACGGTCAGGTAGGCCGCCGCCAGCGAGGCCAGCACCAGCCCGGCCGCAAGGAAGGCAGCGCCGCCGGCCATGAACTTCTCCCGGCTGCGCGGCCTCCACAGCGCCGAAGCGCCGCCGAAGGCGACAACCAGGGCGACGAGGCCGAACACGATCCCGAACCAGGAGCCGCCGGTCGCGTCCAGCCCGCTGTGGGCGCCGGGAAGATCGTTGTCATCGAATCGGGCCCAACCCGACAGCAGCCCAGCGTCGTTCCCCCAGGTCAGCAGCACCGAGAATGCCGCCAGCAGACCGCCGATGAGCGCAGCCGCGGCCCCGATGCGGTGCGAGACGGTCAGCCGGGGCGCAGCCGGTGCGGCCGGCCCGGCGAGAGTGGGAGTCTCCGGGTCGGCCTCCATGCCGGGCACGCCAGGAACTACAGGGTCGATCCGGGTGACCCAGGCGCTCCGTATGCGGGCCAGCAGGCTGCGCCGGTCGTCGCTCTCCTCGGGCTGCGAGATCCGGTCGAGGAGCACCCCGACGAAGTAGAGGCCCGCGCCGGCCGACGCACCGACGGGGATGTCGGCCGTGTTCAGTGCGGTGAGGATCGGCTTGCCCAAGCCGCCGCCGGCGATGATCGCCACTATGCCCACCATCGACAGCGACAGCAGCAGAGTCTGGTTCAGGCCAGCCATGATCGAGGGGCGGGCCAGCGGCATCTGGACCTCGCGCAGGATCCGGAACTCGGTCGCTCCGAACGCCCGGGCCGCCTCGACAACGTCGGAGGGGACCTGGCGGATCCCCAGGTTGGTCAGCCGGACGATGGGAGGGAGCGCGAAGACCAGCGTGGCCAACACGCCGGGGGTCCGGCGGACGCCGAACAGGAAGATGATGGGCAGCAGGTAGACGAACGGGTGGATCACCTGCATCCCGTCGAGGACCGGGCGGAGTCGGCTCCAGAACGCGTCGACCCGGGCCGCCAGGATCCCCAGGGGGATGCCGATAACCGTGCAGATCAGCACGGCCACGATGATCATCCCGAGCGTCTCCATGGTGAGATCCCAGTACTCGTTGCCGAGCAGGCCGCAGATCAGGAGGCCGGCCGCGCTGCCCAGCCCCACCAGGATGTTCCTGGTGGCCACCCCCAGCAGGAAGAACATCAACAGCACGACCGGCCACGGGAGCCAGTCCTGCAGGAGGTTGTCGATGATGAGCTCCAGCAGCTTGTCGACGGGCCACTTGACCGCGTCCAGGAACCCCTTGATGTGGGTGGTCAGCCAGAAGACGATCTCCTCGATCCACAGACCGAACGGGATCTCCCAGGCGTCGAGGTTGGCGTTGTCCCAGAAGCTGGTCGCGAGCACTCGCTGACTCATGCTTGAGCCTCTTGGTCCTTGGCTTGCTGCAACTGCTCGGAGACGCCTTCGACCCGGCCCAGCTCGGCCAGGACCTCGAGAGGGCGAACCGCCCCGATCAGCCTGCCCTCTGCATCGACCACGGCCAGAGGAAGGCCCGATCCGAAGAGTTGGTAGACCTTGGCCAGCGTCGTGCCGACCGCGACAGCCGGCACTGCCTCGACGAGAGGCTCCAATCGCTGGTCGCCGCGGGCTCGCGCCCGCTCAGCGGACTGGCGCGTGACGACACCGAGCGGCCGGCCGCCAGCATCGACCACATGGGCCGCATCCGACCCGAGGGCGGCAATGGAGTCGAGCACATCTGCGACCGACCCGGTCGCCGGCACCGTTGCAGCGTCCTCGCACACCGTGTCCACGGCCAGCACCCGGCCCTGGTCGACATCCTGGACGAACTCGGCCACGTAGTCGGTCTCGGGGCGCATGAGGATGTCCTCGGGCGCCCCGATCTGGTGGATGGCCCCGTCCTTCATGATGCACACCCGCGAACCGACCCGGAGCGCCTCGTTGAGATCGTGGGTTATGAACAGGATCGTCTTGTGGAGCTCGTCCTGAATCTCCATCAGCTCGTCCTGCATCTGGCGCCGGATCAGCGGATCCAGGGCGCTGAAGGCCTCGTCCATCAGCAGGATGTCCGGGTCGGTGGCCAGAGCGCGGGCCAGCCCGACCCTCTGCTGCATGCCGCCGCTCAGCTGCCGCGGGTAGCTGTTCTCGTAGCCGGCCAGCCCGACGAGGGAGAGCGCCCCCGCCGCGGCCTCCTTGCGGGTCTCGGGGTCGACGCCCTTCACCCTCAGGCCGAAGGCGACATTGGAGAGTATGTCCTGGTGGGGAAACAGGGCGAAGTGCTGGAACACCATGCCGGTGCTGTCGCGGCGGAAGGCCTGGAGTTCTTTGGAGTTCAGGGCCGTCACGTCGATTCCGTCGACGACGATGGTGCCCGTGGTCGGCTCGTAGAGCCGGTTGACGCAGCGGAGGAGCGTGGACTTGCCCGAGCCCGAGAGACCCATCACCACGAAGATCTCCCCCTCCTCGACGTCGATGTTGGCGTCCTTCACCCCGACTACATGGCCGGTGCGCTCCTTGATCTCCTCCTTCGAGCAGCCGGCTCGCAACAATGCGAGAGCCTCACCGTCGGGCTCGTCGCCGAAGATCTTCGTTATGTCCGCAATCTTGACCTTCGTCGGCATGCGTTCCATTCCCAAACCTGGCCCTGTGACTCGCAACATTAGCCGGACAATGCCTGTGGATGCATGAAAGCAAAGAAGACATCGCTATTGCATTAGAGCCTCTTTCAGGCTATGAAATGGTGTAGGTCCTCAGAGCCCGGGATCCGTGCCCATACGGATCCCGGAGGCTGCAGGGCCCGTCCAACAAGGAGGCACCGAACATGAGCACCAACCCAGGGCGAGCAATTGCCGCAATCCTTCTGACCTTCGGTCTGTTGGCGGCCGGCTGCGGCGGCGACAGCGAGCCGGAGACGACGGTGCCGGCGGCTACCGAGGCCCAAGCCGAAGCACCCGAACCCGAGGTGGCGCTGCCCGGCGAGGGCGTGTCCGTGACCATGGGCAGAGGCAACTGGCCGGAGGCCAACTTCCACCACTACGTCCTGCAGCAACTGCTGCAAGAGCTCGGCTACGACGTCGCTGATCCGGAGGAAATCGCCCCGGCGACGTTCTACCCGGCCCTCGCTCAGGGCGACTACGACCTGTGGGCGTCGGCGTGGACCATCAATCACACGCCTCTCCTCGAGGGTGAGAGCCCCGACGGCGGGACTTTCGGCGACAAGGCCAGGTTCATCGGCACGATGATGGCTGCGGGGGCCCTGCAAGGCCTCCTGGTCGATATTGCCAGCGTGGAGCAGTTCGGCTTCAGCACCCTCGGAGAGTTGCTCGACAACGCCGATGCGGTCGCCCACTTCGACACCGACGGCGACGGCAAGGCCGACATCAACGGCTGCGACGACGGCTGGGGCTGCCAGAAGGTGATAAACGACACCCTCGCCAAGAACGGCTGGGATGACCGCGCCGCGCAGGTGTCGGCCACCCACTCCGCACTGTTCGTCGAGTCCCAGGCCAGCTTCGCAGAGGGCGGCCCAGTGCTCCAGTACGTGTGGACGCCCGCGGCCTTCATCGGAAAGCTCGTTCCGGGCCGGGACGTGCTGTGGCTCGCCATTGAGCCGGAGCAGACCCTGGAAGGCCAGGACGGCGTCTCCACCGTCGGCGACGCCTGCACCAAGGATCCCTGCACGACGATGTTCACACCATCGCCCATCACGGCTGCGGCCAACAAGGACTTCCTTGCGGCCAACCCGGCTGCCGCCAGCCTGCTTGAGAGATTCGAGATGGATCCCCTGGCTGTAGCCGTCCAGGCTGTCGCTATCGACGCCGGCGCCGACCCCAACGATGACATGGCCGCCGCGGCGGCCGAGTGGATCGCCGACAACCGCGACACGATCGATCCGTGGATCGAGGCAGCTCTGGCTGCTGGCTGAACCACCGGCAGAGCCACCAGAGCACCAAGCGATCGGAGGCGTCCAGTACCTCTATACGAGGCAAATTAAAAAAGCGATGTCACTCTCTTGACAGTAGAAGTGGATACCCCTATCGTCGGGCGTTAGTCGATCTTGCAGATGGAATCGGCCCCGGGCAGTTCAAGGAGTAGCCATGCACATGACCCGACACACCAACGAAGCACGGACCGTGATTGGGTGGCGCCTGCTGGCCGCGCTCCTCGCGATTGTGAGCCTCGTTGCGGCCGCATGCGGCGACGACTCGTCAGACGACGCCGCCCCAGAGCCCGCGCCCACGACCGCGGCCGCTGCGGTCGACTCTGCCGACGCCGAAGCGCTCGAGCAGGCCCAGGCCGACGCGGCCGCGGCACGGGCAGAGGCCGACGCGGCCGCCGCCGCAGCCTCGGAGGCTGAGGCGGCCCTGGCCGAGGCGATGGCCGCGGCCGAGGCCGACGAAGGCGTCGACCCGTCGATTGTGGCCGATCTCGAGAAACAGCTACAAGAGGCACAGGAGGCCGCGGCCGAGGCCGAAGCCCTCGCGGCGGCCGAGGCCGAAGCCGCGGCGCAGGCCGAGGAGGCTGCCGCCGCGGCTGCCGCAGCCGTCCCCGTCGATGACCGCATCTGCGTGGACGAGGTGGTCATCGGCACCGTCTGGCCGATGTCGGGAACGTTCAGCTTCGTCGGCAGCGCCGAGATAGCGGGCGCCACCAAGGCTGTAGAGGACATCAACGCAGCCGGAGGCGTCGAGTCTCTGTGCGGTGCCACGCTGCGGCTGGCAATCTACGACGCAGGCGGCTCCGCCGAGGAGGCGGCCACTGCGGTCGAGCGACTCCTGGACGACGAGCCCGATGTCTCCGCCATCGCCGGGTCCTGGCTGTCGTCATTCAGCCTGGCCGCCACCGAGGTGTCGGAGCGGGCCGGTATCCCGTTCGTCACAGAGAGCTTCGCCGACTCCGTCACCGACCGCGAGGGCTTCAGCCACGTGTTCGGCTACTCACCACCGGCGTCGGCCATCAAGGGCCTCATCCTCGACGCCATCCAGCCCGGCCTCGACCAGGCGGGTATCACCATGGAGACCGTGGCGGTTGTGGGCTCCACCTCGGCTGCGGCAGTGCCTCTCCAGGAGGCCCTGCTGGCCGAGTTCAACGAGCGAGGGATCGAGGTCGCGGTCACCGACACCTGGGCGCCGGGAGGGCTCGACGACCCCTCGGGCGTAGCCACCAAGATCGCCAACGCCGACGTGGACGTCATCTTCAACATCGCCTTCGCCTTCAGCGACGTGAGCGGGCTCCAGAACGAGCTGATCGCCCGCGGCGTCACCGCGCCGGTAGTCCAGAACGGCGGGCAGGGACTGCTGCCGGCATGGGCCGACCTCGGCCCCGAGGTGGCCGGGCTGTCGACGTTCGTGTACGCCAACCCGCTGGCAGGAACCGACGCCTTCGACGAGTTGGCGGCCGCCATCGACCAGCCCTACGCCCGCCAGGACCACATCGGCGGCTACTTCGTGGTGCATCTCATCGCAGCCGCGCTGGAGCAGTCCGGCGACCCGTCCCCGGCCGCAGTCACCAGGGCCTTCAACACTGTCAAGCTGACAGAGGGCGTGGCGGTGGACCTCATGCCGACGTCGGCGATCAGCTTCAGCTCCACCGGCCGCGTCGACCAGCACTTCGGAGTGCTGGCGCAGTGGCAGGAGGTGGACGGGAGGCTGATCCCGTGCACCGTCTATCCGGTGGAGTTCGCGGTGTGCCAGCCCGTGTGGAACTGACAAGAACTCATCTCCGATAATTCCCTAGTGCGCTCCCCCTTGGGCCGGCCCCGTCCCCGGATAGCTGGGGGCGGGGCTGGTTGGCGTGATGGTTGAGTTCCTTCAGTTCCTAGTACCCGGGATCCTCATCGGCGGCGTCTACGCACTGCTGGCGTCGGGCCTCGGACTCATCTTCGGCGTGATGCGGGTCGTGAACTTCGCGCAGGCGGACTTCATGATGCTCGCCATGTACCTCTCATGGGCACTGTTCGCGGGCGGCGTCGGCCTGGACCCGTTCCTGGCCGTGCCCGCCGTGTTCGTAGTGTTCCTGCTGCTGGGAATGGCGGTCCACTGGCTGTTCATCCGCTTCGTGATCGGCCGGCGCGAGAACCACGACGCCCAGGTGATACTCACCATCGGGCTGGGGCTGATCTTCCAGAACCTGATCCTCATCCGGTACTCGTCGGAGCCGCGCGTGGTGGCGCCGTCCTACGCCAACGAGGGCGACTTCATCGGCGACATCTTCATCAGCCGGGTGCGCCTCTACGCCTTCCTGCTGTCGGTGCTGGTGGCGGCGCTCCTCTTCCTCTTCCTCAACCGGTCCCGCACCGGCCGCGCCATCCGGGCCGCGTCGGAGAACTGGGAGGCGGCGACCTACATGGGCATCGACATTGACCGCACCAACCGGATCGCCTTCGGAGTGGGTGTGGCGCTCACCGCGGTGGGGGGATCGGCTCTGGTGACCTTCCAGAGCATCACCCCGTTCGTGGGGTTCCGCTTCGTGGTCGTGATGTTCGCCGCGGTCGTGCTCGGCGGCCTCGGCAGCGTCAGCGGCGCGTTCGTGGGGGGCGTGCTGATCGGGATCATCCAGTCGGTGTCACAGGTGTGGACCTCGGCCGCGGTGAAGAACGTCTGGGTGTTCGCCCTGTTCCTGCTCATCCTGTATGTGCGGCCCAACGGCCTGTTCGGCAAGGTTCAGCGGGCCATCTGATGCGGCGCCTGATTCCCTTCGTCGTCCTCATCGCCGTCGTCGCGGTCCTCAACGGCTGGCTCGACCAGCGGTTCTATGTCCGGGTGCTCACGCTCTCGGTCGTGTGGGCGCTCGCCGGTGTGGCGTGGAACCTGATGGCCAAGGCCGGCCAGATCTCGCTGGGCCACAGCGCCTTCGTCGGCATGGGCGCGTACGGCTTCACCATCCTGCTGCGCGGCGGTGGGACCTCACCGTGGGTGGGCATGGCCATCGGCATGGGCGTCGCCGCGGCGGTGGCCCTCGCCATCGGCCTGCCCACCTTCCGGCTCAGGGGGTTCTACTTCACCTTGGCCACCATCTCCTTCCCGCTCATCATGGAGTTGCTCGTCTCCCACTACGGAGACCCCGAACTCACGGTTCCGTTCCACCCCGAGAGCGAGTGGAAGTTCATGGAGTTCTCCAACTCCCACACCTACGTGTGGGTCGGCCTGGGGATGCTGGTCATCGCTCTGGCGATCAGCGAACTGATCGACGTGACCTCGTTCGGGTTCGCCCTCCGCGCCATCCGCGACAACGAGGTCCTGGCCCGGGCCGTGGGCATCCGCACCGTCGCGTGGAAGTCGGCCGCATTCATGATCTCGGCCGCACTGTCGGCCGCTATGGCGGTGCTCTGGGTGAAGGCCGTGCTGCGGGTGACCGTCGCCGAGGAGGTCTTCGGAATCACCGTGGTGATCGTCATGCTGTCGGTCGCGTTCGTCGGCGGGGTGGGGCAGACCTGGGGACCGGTCGTCGGCGCGGCATTCCTCATCCCGCTGGCGATGTTCCTGGACGACTCGATCGGCGAGTCCGTCCCCGGCGCTCAAGAACTGGTCTATGCGGCCGCGCTCGTGCTCGTCGCGCTGCTGATACCTCGGGGAATCCTGCCCGCGATCGAGAAGGGCTGCCGCCAGCTGGCGACGCGCCCCCGTCCGTCACTCGAACAGGCAGGTCCGAGCCTCTTCGGGCGTCTCGCGGCACCCCCGCCGCGACCGTCGCCTCTTCTGAGGATGCCGCGACGACCCGTCCGGTCGAGGCTCCCGCAACCGAGCGACACGCCTGTGCTCGAGGTGGACGGAGTGGCCAAGAGCTTCGGCGCCAACCGCGTGTTGTCCGACGTGGCCTTCAGCGTCGACGCAGGCCGGCGCGTCGGCATCATCGGCCCCAACGGAGCGGGCAAGACCACGCTGTTCAACATCATGACCGCCCACCTGCGCGCCGACGCCGGACGGATCCTGTTCAAGGGGATTCAGATGGATCGCATGCGCGCGCCGCGGCGCTACGAACTCGGCATGTCACGCACGTTCCAGGTTCCCCAGGGCTTCCATCTCATGTCCCCGCTCGACAATGTGGTCGTGGCTGCCATCGGTGCCTCGATGCCGGATCCGGTGGCAGCGTCGATGACCATGCTCGAGCGAGTCGGCCTCGCCGGCAAGGCGCTCGGTGAGTTGAGTGCCCTCACCACGGCTGAGATCAAGAGCCTCGAACTTGCCCGCGCCATGGTGAGCGAGCCTGACCTGCTGCTGCTCGACGAGCCCCTTGCCGGCTTGAACGAGGCCGAGAGAGCCCGCTTCTTCGAGACCGTCGACGAACTGGTCGCGCCGCACACGGCGATCGTGGTGATCGAGCACTCGGTCCGGTCGTTGATCCAGTACGTCGAATCGGTAGTGGCGCTCGACGAGGGCCTCGTAATCGCCCAAGGCCGGCCCGAGGACGTCGTGTCGGACGCCCGCGTCATCGAGGCCTACCTCGGATCAAGATGGATGGAACATGCTAGAGATCAGTGACCTCTGCGCCGGCTACGGCGGAGTCCCCGCGCTGCGCTCCATCGACTTCGAGGTTGGGCAGCAGGAGCACGTAGCCATCCTCGGACCCAACGGCGCGGGCAAGACCACGCTGCTGAAGACGATCAGCGGCACCGTGGACGCCGACTCCGGCTCTATCCGCTTCGACGGCCAGGACCTTCTCTCACAGGCACCGCACAAGCGGGTCGAGGCCGGAATCGTGCATGTGCCCCAGGGGCGGATGATCTTCGCGTCGATGACGGTGGCCGACAACCTTCGCCTCGGCGGCCACCGAAGGGTCGCTCGGGACCGGCACGACGAGCGCCGCGAGCTCGTACTCGAGATCTTCCCCGCGCTGGCCGACATGCTCGGTCGGGACGGAGGCGCCCTGTCGGGAGGCCAGCAGCAGATGCTGGCGGTCGCCCGGGGGGTGATGGCGTGCCCCCGGCTGCTCATGCTCGACGAGCCTTCGATGGGATTGGCCCCCCGCGCCGCAGACGACATCTTCGAGGGCATCGCTCGGCTGCTCAAGAGCGAGACGACCGCGATGATCGTCGTCGAGCAGCGAGCCCACGAGGCGCTCGAGGTCTGCGATCGGGCCTACGTCCTCGAGTCCGGGGAGGTAGCGCTGGAGGCCACGAATCGGGAGCTTCTGGCCGATGAGAGGCTGGCTGCGACCTATCTGGGTTCGGGGCCAGGATCGCCGTAGAAGCTGAGGTACCAGGCCCTGGTCACGATGCGCGCCACCGTCTCGACATCCACCGGTGCCGTGTTGAGCGCGGCGTGGGCGAAGGTCGTATAGGCCGTCTGCTCGACCAGCGAGGCCATGGCCCGGGCCACCGTGGCCGGATCGAGCCCGTCGAGATGGACGCGGTCGTCGTTCTCAACCGCATGCACGAACCGGGCGACATGGCGCTCGCGCATTGTCCACCAGATCGTTGTGAAACGATCCTCCACCGTCGTCGCCTCGATGAAGGCCCGCAGCACGCCGCTGTTGTCGCGGTAGTGCTGGAGATAGCCGAGGTTGGCCTCGAACAAGGCAGTCTCCGGATCCTCAGCAATCGGCGTCGACGACCGGCTCCGCCGAAAGAGCTCTTCGTGGAGGTCCCTGATGACGTTGGCGAAGAGGTCCTCCTTGTTCTCGAAGTACCGGTACAGGCCGCCGAGGGAGAGTCGGGCCTGAACTGCGACATCGCTCATGCGGGCATCCACGTAGCCGTCCCGGGTGAACACCTTCGACGCCGCGTCGAGGATCGCCTGCCGTGTCCGTTGACCCTTCGGCGTCGTCGGCTCAGTGGCCATGGCTACTCGTTTCGTCGATAAGGGCAAGACCGAGGGAGGTCACGCTGCTCGTGTGCCTGTTGGTGGCTTTGGGAGCTTATTGGGGCCGGCCTCAAGCGGACGATACTACCGCTCGTAAGGCCGAGTAAACACGAAAGCGATGTCGCTCTCTTGACACGTCAAGGCCCGCTAGAAATACTACGGCGAGCGACGGCGTCCGGGCCGCGAGAAAAGCCTAGCTCATCGAGGAGGATCCGCAGTGGTCGATGACGTCATCGCAGACGGATACCGGCGCGCCGGGTGGTGGACCGGTCGCCGGCTGATCGACCGCTTTGAAACGCATGTCGCCGAGGGGGCGGGCGAACTCGCTCTGGTCAGTGGCGGCGACACCCTGTCCCGCGCCGAGCTGTGGCTTGCGGCCGGCGCGGCGGCCGAGGAGATCCGTTCGGTCGTCGACGGCAGCCGGCGGGTTGTCGTGATCCAGATGCCCAACTGCACGGCCTGGGTCGTCATGTTCCTGGCCGTGCTGAGGGCGGGCCACGTTCCGGCCACGCCCCCTGTCACCGTGCCGGAGGCTCACCTGCGCCACATCTTCCAGCTGACTGAGCCGGCCCTGGTCGTCTGCGCCGGCCGGAACCGGCGGGCGTCGCCGGATGGAGCGATCCAGCGAGCCGCCACGAGGGACTCCATCACCTTTGCGGTGGCTGCGACGGACGGAGCCCTGCGGGCCGTGCACGGTCCGTCAGACCCGCCGGATCGGACCGTCGAGGTCCCCGACTCCACCGCACACTTGATGTTCACCTCGAGCACGACCGGCCCCCCGAAGGCTGTCAGCCACAGCGAGGATTCGCTGGGCGCCCTCAACCTGCAGTTCGCTGAGAGATTCGGGCTCGACCATCGCACGCCCGTGTTCATGCCGTCACCGCTCGGCCACAGCGTCGGCGCCATCCACGGCGCCCGCCTGTCGCTCCTCTTGGGCGCACCGCTCATTCTCCAGGAGGAATGGGACGCCCAGGTCGCCCTCGAGCTGGTGGCCCGCCACCGCGCCGACTTCACTGCAGCTGCGACCCCGTTCCTGCTGGACCTGGTCAATGCCCGGTGGGGTGGCCGTGAGCCCAAGCTGGCCCCGTTGCGGAGCTTCCTGTGCGGCGGAGCCCAGGTGCCGCCAACCCTCCTGCGGCGCTGCCGGATCGAGCTGCCGAACACGTTCGTCACACCGCTGTGGGGCATGACCGAGGGCGGCCTCACCACCTGCTTGGCCGACTCGACCACCGAGCAGGTCGAGAACACGGTCGGGATGGGGCTGCCCGGTCTGGAACTTCGAACCCTCGATGCCGACATGAAGCTTCGGGCTCACGGTGCCGGCGAACTCGTCATGCGGGGGCCCGGCGTGTTCAACGGCTACTACGGCCAGTCCGAGCTGTACGCCGAGCACATCGTCGGCGATCGGTTCTTCCGCACCGGCGACCTCGCCCGCATCGATTCCGACGGGTACGTTTCGATCACCGGCCGGCACAAGGACCTGATCATCCGCGCAGGCGTCAACATCTCTCCCGTCGAGACCGAGAATGCGATCGCGGCCCATCCAGACGTGGTCGGCGTGGCCGTGATCGGGTGGCCCGACGAGCGTCTCGGCGAGCGCATCTGCGCGGTCGTGCAGGCCGGCGCACCCCTCGACCTCGACGAGGTCATCGCCTTCTGCACACAGCAGAGCCTGCCCAAGCGATGCTGGCCGGAGCGGCTCGTCCAGGTCGACCACTTCCCGCGGACAGCCGCAGGCAAGATACGCAAGCAACAGCTCCGCGACGAACTCGTGAGCGCCTCCGCCTCAACTGCCGCAGTATGTGCCGGCGGCGCTGGCTCAGATCGGAGCGCAGCCCGATGAGCACGATCGAGCTGAACGACATTGACGTCAACTACCGGCAGCGAGGTTCGGGACCCCCGGTAGTGCTGCTGCATGGGCTCGCCGAGGACCATCGCTCGTGGGAGGCCGTGGAGGTCCATCTCGATGAGTTCGCCGTCTACACGCTGGACCTCCGGGGACACGGTCGAACGACTCCCGGAGAGGGCGCCGGCACCCTGTCGCAGCTGAGCGACGACCTGACCGCCTTCCTGGACACCGTGACCGGTCCGGCCGCCGTCGTCGGCTACTCGCTGGGCGGCACCATCGGGCTCAAGGCCGCGACCGCTCCGGGAACCCTGATCGGCCACCTCGTTGTGGCGGCCACATCATCCGTGGTCGGCATGGCCGCCGCCGAGTTCTTCGAGGGTCGCATCGCCCAACTCGAAGCCCACGACTGGCACGGCTTCGCTGCCGGCCTTCGCGATGACACAGCTAAGCAGGTTGTCACCGAGACCGACATCGACGCACTCGCCTCGAGGCGGATGGACGCCGTCGGCGACGGCCGCGGCTACATCAACGCCGCCCGAGCGATGATAGGTATCCGCTCCGAGCCGCTGAACCCCCTGCTGGCACGGATCGAGGTTCCCGTGGACGTCATCGGAGCATCCAGCGACGTCTTCTGCCCGCGCCGGGCATCCGACATCATCGTCGACAATGTCGGCGACTGCCGGTATCACGAGGTGGCCGGGGCCGGTCATCTACTCTCCATCGACCAGCCCGACGCCTACGGCAAGCTGGTCGCCCGGCTCTTGCACGACAGGGGCACCACGTGAGGCATCGCTACGGCATTTCCCTCGGGGTCAGCCCCCGTGAGCCCCTGAGCCGCACCGCTGAACTGGCCCGGGCCGTCGACGACAGCGGTTTCGAGGCGCTGTGGTACATCGACTTCCAGCTCGGCATGAAGGACGTGTACGCCGCCATGAACCTGGCCGCTCTGTCCACCGAGAACGTGCTCATCGGAGCAGGCGTCACCAACCTCGTAACCCGCCACCCCACAGTGACCGCCAACGCCACCGCCGCCCTCGACGAACTCTCCGGCGGCCGCGCTGTGCTCGGCCTCGGCGCGGGCTGGTCAGCCGTGCTCGGCGCAGGGGGCGCGCCGTCCAGAATCAACGACCTGCGCTCCGGAATCGACGAGTTCCGCCAACTGTTCAGCGGTGAGCCCTGCGACCTCTACGGCACCCAGGTCCGCCTGGCCACAGCTGAGCGCCAGATCCCCGTCTACCTCGCGGTCTCGCAGCCGGCCATGCTGCGGCTCGCCGGCGAGACCTGCGACGGAGCCGTGCTCATGGGCGCCGCCGACCCCGAGTTCTGCTCCTGGCAGCTCGACTACATCCACCAAGGATTGGAGGCGGCCGGGCGCGACCGCAGGCAGCTGACCATCGATCTGTTCGTCACCATGTCGGTGGGCGACGACACCGCCAGCGCCATCGACGACGTGAGAGCATGGGCCACCAGCCAAGCGGCCACCTTCCACCCGTGGAAGCGGATGCCGCCCGCGTGGGAACGGTTCCGCGGAGAGTTCGCGCGGGCCGCGGGCGCCTACGGCCTCGTCGACCACCTCTCGTTGCAGGCCGAGCACAAGCACACTGTGTCCGATGACTTCGTCAAGTCGGTGGCGCTGGCAGGCGACCTCGACACCTGCGTTGACCGGCTCCGCCAGCTCTGGCAGCTCGACATCGACCGGATCACCTTCGCGCTGCTGTCGGGCGGGCGCGAGCAGCGGTTGGCGTACTTGGCCGACACCGTGATCCGTGCAGTCGAGGCAGGAGGAAGCTGATGGCAAGAACCCAGCGAGTGGCGCTGGTGACCGCGGCGGCCGGCGCTGGCATCGGCGCGGCGGTAGCGAGACGGCTCGCCCGCGACGGATTGGATGTCGTCGTCACCGACGCCC
Source organism: Acidimicrobiaceae bacterium (assembly GCA_009835735.1). Taxonomy (GTDB): domain Bacteria; phylum Actinomycetota; class Acidimicrobiia; order Acidimicrobiales; family Aldehydirespiratoraceae; genus Aldehydirespirator. Next base: position 13,583 of record VXWX01000032.1, on the reverse strand, counting down.
ACCAGCGCCGGTGCGGTGAGTTCGCCGGCGCGCTCGCCGACGAGATCGGGCGCGAGGTGAGCGCCCATCACCTCGACGTCACCGACCATGAGCAAGTTCGTGCCGTGATGTCGGAGGTGGCGGCAACCAAGGGCGGACTCGATGTGCTGGTCAACAACGCGGGCTGGTCCAAGATCGAGCCGGTGGCCGAGATGTCGCTGGACACCTGGCAGCGCTGCCTCGACGTCGACTTGACCGGCACGTTCCTCTGCATGCGTTACGCGCTGGAAGCCATGATCGCGACCGGCGGCGGCTCGATCGTCAACATCTCGTCGATCGCGGCCTGGGAGATGTCCACCGAACACGGCGCCGCCTATTCTGCGGCCAAGGCCGGTGTCCTGGCGCTGACCCGGGTGGCCGCAGCCGAGAATGCAGTCCACGGGGTACGGGTCAACGCGGTGGCTCCGGGACTGATCTACAACGATTTCCTGCGCAAGATCTACCCCCAGGAGTTCTTCGACAGCTACCTGTCCGACAAGGCGTTCCTCGACCGCCTGGGCAGGCCCGACGACGTCGCGAGCATGGTCTCGTTCCTGGCGTCGGAAGCGGCGGGCTATGTGACCGGCGAGGTGTTCACCGTCTCCGGAGGCGTGTCGGCTCGTGGATGACGGCCCCCTGTGGTGGCCGCTGCAGCGGCTTGTCGATGCCTACCGGGACGGCTCGCTGTCACCGGTGGAGATCTCCGAGCTGGCCCAGGCACGCATCGCCGCAGTCAACCCGACTCTGCACGCCTACGTCCTGCCCACACCGGAGCTGGCCCGCCGCCAGGCCGCCGCGGCCGAGAAGGACTACCGCAATGGCAGCGCCGGCCCCCTCGCCGGTGTTCCCGTCTCAATCAAGGACGCCTTCCATGTCGAGGGCCACGTAACCACGCTCGGCTCGCTGGCCCACGCCGACGACGTGGCCCGCCACGACTCCGGGGCGGTGCGCCGGCTGCGCCAGGCCGGAGCAGTCATCGTCGGCAAGACCAACGTCTCGGAGTTCTGCCAGTCGGCCACCACGGACAACCTGCTGGGGCCCGACACCGCAAACCCCTTCGACCCTTCGCGCACCGCCGGCGGGTCAAGCGGCGGCGCCGCGGCGGCGGTCGCCTCGGGGACGTGCACGGTGGGGCTCGGCTCCGACGGTGGAGGCTCGATCCGCATTCCGGCATCCTTCTGCGGTCTGGTGGGACTCAAACCCACCTTTGGCGCTATCGACGATTCCGGCGGGTTCCGTGCGTTCAGCCCGTTCATCTCGGTGGGACCGCTGGCCCGATGCATCGCCGACGCCCGCCTCCTGCTGGCGGTGCTGTCCGTCGAGCAAGTCCGGACCGCAGTCACCTCCTCACCCCGCCCGTCGCCGCGTCGCGTCGCCTGGTGCGCCAAGCCCGAAGGCCGCCCGATCGACACCGACGTGGGCGATCTGGCGGCAACCGCTGTCAAGCATCTCGCAGCCTGTGGACACGATGTGACGCCCGTAGAACTGAACCTCGCGGGATGGGAGGAGATATTCGGCCCGCTCGTGCTGGCCGAGGAGGGCGAGCGCCGCGGCCACCTGCTTCGCGGTCGCCATCAGTTGACGTGGTATCACGAGCGGTCTCTGATGGCCGCCGAGCAGCTCGACCCCCGTGTTCTCACCCGGGCTCGTACCGACCTGGAGGAGTACCGGAAACGGGTGGACCGCTACTTCAACGACTATGACGTGATCGCCACTCCCGCCACCGCCACCACCGCCTTCCAACTGGGATGCCGGCCGGAGATCATCGCCGGTGAGCGAGTGGCCCGACTCTGGGGTGCCTTCCCGTTCGCGGTGCCCTTCAACGTCTCAGGACATCCCGCGGTGGTGCTGCCCGTCGGGTTCGTGGACGGTCTTCCGGCCGCGGTGCAGCTAGTGGGACGGTACGGGGCCGACACCTCACTGCTGTCGCTCGCGGAGCAACTCGAAGCCGAATTGGATGTGCGTCCCTTCGCCCGCCTGTCGCCCCGCCTGGGAATCCCGTGAGTGACATCATCCACCGCCTCGACGGCTCGGTCTGGCAGGTGGAGATCAACCGGCCGGAGCGGGCCAACGCCCTTCGACGCACGACGATGCGGGAGATTGAAGCGGTGCTGGACTCGGCCGAGACCTCCGCTGCCGACGCCACCGGGGTGCTGTTGACCGGCGGCCTTGAACGCTTCAGCGCCGGAGCAGACCTGTCCGAGATGACCGGCACAGTCGATGATCTCGGATTCGACAATGAACTCGAGCAGCTCTGCCAGCGCCTCACTCTCAGCCCGCTGCCACTAGTCGCAGCAGTTGAGGGCGCCTGCTACGGCGCGGCTGTGGACCTGGTGTGGGCCTGCGACGCCGCGGTGGTCTCGGAGGAGGCCCGTATCGGCTTGCCCTCGACCAGCCTGGGAATCCTCTACAATCCGTCGTCGGTGGCTCGGCTGCATGCTCGGCTCGGCTCGTCCACCGTCCGCCGGCTCATGGTGCTCCAGCAGGAGCTGTCGGGTCGGGAACTCCCGCCCGGCACCGCGACCGTCGTACGCTCGGGATCCGCCGTCGAGACGGCCGGGAGCCTCCTGTCCACCCTCGCCGCCGACTCCGCCGCCACCGCGGCGACCAAGGAGCTGCTGGCATCGCTCGACCGCGGTGACGGGTTCGATCCTGCGGTGTGGCAGCCGGAGCGGGAGGCTCGACTGGCGTCACCGGCACGACACGCCGCCCTGGAAGCCCGCCGGGCCGCGATCAACAGGGACTAGGGGCACGCCGCGAACGAGAACGCGACCTGTGATTGCCGGTCAGAACTTCTGGATCGTGTGATGGTGGGTCATGGCCGATCCAGCCGGACCCAGCAGCATGTGGGCCCGGAGATTCCTCTTGTGGAAGAGCTTCACGAGATCGGTGTCGTGACTTCCGGCGGTGTCAGCGAGCACGAAGGCCTCGAGTTTGGCCTCGCCGTCTCGCCAGTCGTGCGGGCGGGCCCCCAGCAGCCGCTCGAGGTCGTCGAGGTCGGCCCCCTCGACGGCATCTCCGATCTCGTCGCGTCGCTGGAGATGGCGGGCCAGGCGGAACAGGATGCGAAGCTCGTGCCGCACGAACGGGTCGTCGGTGGTCACCGACCGCAGGGCCCGCACCAGATGTCGATGGCCCACGTCGGCAGTCGAGAAGCGCAGTTCGGGCATCTCCACGCCTGCCAGGTCGATGCCGAGATGTTCCGCCCAGGCCTCGGTGGCGAAGAGGTTGGTCTCGCAGCACCACTGGAGATTCGTCATCAGGTCGGAGGCCGCTGACGGGTCGCGCAGGGCGTGGCTGTAGGCCAGTTGGTTGGACAGCGTGAAGGCCATGTGGTGCCAGCGGATGGCGTCGAGGTCGACGGGTGCGCCCGAGAGTTCCTCGTATCGGGCGTAGAGCTTCTTCATGTCGCCGTAGCCGACGATGGTGTCGCGCATACGCCAAGCGGCGAGGTCCATCATCGGGTCGCCGAGGTGGCCCAGCTCGAGATCCAGTACGGCCAGGATCCTGCCGCCGGCATGGTGGAACTGGCCCGAGTCCCAGACGACGGGTGCCTCCCGGCCAGCGATGTCGATCGGGTTGCGGCGCAGCCAGCCGAGGCAGAACTCGAGGAAGGGGTCGGGATGCGTCTTCATCGTGCGGTAGTGCTCCTCGTACCGGCGCAACCCCACCAGCCCGGCCTCCGATCGGTCGGCGGCCCGCCGGATGCCTGCCGCGACGAACGGCGCGAGCGGCAGGGCGTGAAGCCGGGCGAGGATGGCGAGATAGTCGTCGACGGTCGCAGCCCGCTCGGTGTCGCTGGTATCGCCGAAGTGCTCCTGGCCGCCGACACGATCCATGACGTAGGCCTTGGGCTCGTCGATCCATCCCCGCACGGTCGCCACGGGGATGCCGTGCTCGTCGAGGAGCCGCTGGAAGGTCATCTCGTGCTCGAGGGGGAAGATCAGAGGCATGTCCGTGCGGTCGCCCCGCACCACCAGCTCGTAGCGGGCGCCACCCCGGTCGACGGTCGCGAACCAGACCGGCCGCCAGCGCGTCTGGCGGGCGAGTTCGATAACCGTGCCGCCGAAGTCCTGCTCGAACCAGCGGGCGATGTTGCCGTCGGCGGCAGCCAGCGACTCCGGACTCATCATGGCGACCGCCCCTCCCCTATCCGCCGGGCCGTCAGGCCCGGTCTGCCGATCTCGACCGCAGCCTCATTGTGGTCTAGGTTCGCGGTTCCGCCATCGGCTCGCCAAGGAGGAGACAATGAGGTTCAGCTTCGTAACCCTGCCCGACTACCCGCTGCAGGAGTCTCTGGAACACATCAAGTTGGCTGACGAACTCGGCTTCTACGGGTGCTACGCAGCCGACGAGACATGGCACAAGGACCTGTACGTGCTGTTCGCGGCCGCGGCGTCGGAGACCAACCAGATCCGCATGGGTCCCAGCCTGGCGCCGATCGCGTTGCGCGAGCCAACCCTGGTCGCCCAGGCAGTGGCCACCCTCGACGAACTCACCGGCGGCCGGGCCGAATGCGTCATCTCCAGCGGGAACTTCAGCCTGCTCGCCCAGTACGCGACGGATTGGACGGGCATCAAGCCGCTGTCCCGGGTCAAGGAGGCCCACCAGGTGATGCGCACCTTCCTCGACGAGGGCGCTCTGACCTTCGAGGGCGAGTTCTTCAACTACGCCGGGCTGTTCACCTTCGCCCGCCCGGTGCAGGCGCATCTGCCTCTGCTGATCGGCGCTCTGCGGGGCCCGAAGTCCTTCCAGGCCGCGGGCGAGCTCTCCGACGGCACCCACGCCTTCGCCCAGTACTCCCAGGAGGCGTGCAACTACATGGTGGACAACCTGAGGATCGGAGCGGAGCGAGCCGGCAAGAACTGGCAGGACCTCGACATCGCGGTGTGGAACGTGTTCGCCATCGGACCCGACTCGGCCAGGGCCAAGCAGGCGGCACAGACAATCGGAGCGTTCTACATCCCGGCCATGGCAGTGGAGCAGATGGAGCGCCACGGCGTCTCGCAGTCAGACGTGCAGCCCATCCTTGACGCCTTCGGCGACGGCGACGTGCAGGGAGCCATCGACAACATGACGCCCGACATCGCCGAGAAGCTCTCGGTCGCCGGCACCCCCGAAGAAGTGGTCGACAAGATCAAGTCGGACATCGAGCCGAGCGGCGTCAACCATTTCATCGCCTGCATCACCGACTCGTTCTTGCTCAACGCCTTCACAGGACGGGACATCGAGGTGCCCGACGTGCAGGGCCAGCTTCAACTGATCCACGACGAGGTGATGCCGGCCTTCGGCTAGAAGAAGGGTGATCCCCGCCTTGGGCTAGGAGCTGGGCGGAGCAGTCGCGCCGATGAGGGTCGAGATGACCCGGTTCCACTCGTCGTGGGTCGGGAGGTGGCGGTCGTCCAGACCGGCCGACACGAGTAGTTGGGCACCCAGGGCGGTGGCCCGGCACACCAAGGACAGGGCCGCCGTGCTCAGTTCGGGGTCCACGGAGCCGGCTTGCTTACCCTCGTCGATCATGTCGGCGATCTGCTGAGCGTCCTGGTTCAGGAACTTCAGCAGGCACTCTCTGATCTGCTCGTTGTTGCGTGCGCTGCCGAAGGCCTGCACCAAGACGTCTCGTGACTCGTCGGGCTCCAGCAGGCTCGCTCCCAGCGTCTCGATCACGTCCGGTGGCCCCATCCGGTCGGCGCCCGACTCCTTGATCCGGCTGGCCGGCAGGACCCTGTGAAAGATGTAGTCGAGGGCGGCCACCATCACGTCGCTCTTGGTGGGCCAGCGCGCGTAGACCGCTCCCGATGTGAGTCCGGCACGGCGGGCAATGGCGCTGACGCGGGCCGCGTCGAAGCCGTGCTCCACAAACTCTCTGGCGGCGGCCTGCAGCAGCCGCTCAGTTGTTCGATCCGTTCCGCTCCGGCGGCGCGGCGTGTCGGCACCGAGCAAAGGACGATCCTCGAGAGCCGACATGGGGGCCAACAATACATCCGGTATCGCTCCGCTGGTCACGCCCGGGCGAGAACGACCGTGGACCACGCTCCGGATGTCCGGCGACTGACTTCGGTCAGAGGGTGAAGGAAGTCGACGACCTGCGAGCACTGCGACGGAGAGATCCCGCCCACGACGAGCCATCCGCGTGGCGACACATGCGAGACCAATTCCGGGGCGAGCTCGACGACTCCCGCCCTGGCGATGTTGGCCAGGACGATGTCGAAAGGGCCGTCGATCCGGCCCAGAGGATCAAGCGTCGCCTCCAAGCGGCCGCCCATACCGTTGACGTGTGCATTGCGTCGAGCCGCCTCGACTGCATCGACATCGATGTCGGCAGCCACGACTCCCGCCGCGCCGAGTCGAAGCGCACACAGTCCGAGAATGCCGCTTCCGCTGCCGACGTCTAGTACCCGCTCCCCGCCGACGATCCGACCGGCAAGCTCTTCGATGATCTGACTCGTGGTCGGATGGTGGCCGCTGCCGAAGCCGCCGGGTCCGAGCTCGATCAACCCCGGGAGGTGCCTGCGATCATGCTCCGACCACGCCAGGCACACGCTGAGTCGGTCACCGAAGGAGACGGGGCGCGTGTCCCGATACCACGCCTCGAGCGCAGCACCACCGTCGGGTCTCGCGACCGCCATCACGCCCTCAGCCCTGAGCGACACGGCGAGGCCGGCCGCACCCTCCGCGTCCTCGACCGAGGCCAACACCACCCGACGGGTGTCGCTGGGCGCCACAACATCAACCGGGCGCACGCCGAGGGCTCGGAGCCGGTTGCACATCCCGGCGAGTTCGCCTTCGGTTGTTGCTACGACGATCACCGCGACGCGATTCCTCAAAGCCGCGAAGGCTCAGGTTTGTTCCGTTGCGTCGTCCTCCGGATCGTGGTGCTGACCGTCGGCGGTAAGTTCAGCCGCGATGGCGCGCCGTTCCGATTCGTCGACGTGCTTGAACGCCATCACATCAGATAGCAGGAGCCTGCGACGGTTGCCGACACGCCGGAACGGAATCCTCCGCTGGTCCAGGAGCTTGACGAGATAGGGCCGCGAAACGTTGAGCAGATCCGCAGCCTGCTGAGTCGTAAGTTCCCTCTTGACCGGCGATACGGCGACCGCGTTGCCCCTAGCGGCCTGCGCCAGTACCAGTATCAAGAGATCGAGGACGTCGGTGGGCACTTCTGCGGTTGCATCCTCCTTGCCGGACAGCACCAGTGACACGCTGGAAGCCTCGGGATGTTGCTCCCGGAAGTGCTTGAGAGTCTGAACAGCATGCGCCGCCTGAACAGTGGTGACCTCGTCGGGAACAATCAAGTGATGCGCTGAGCGCGAGTTGGCGTTCATGGCTCTCCTCGATCTTTGGCCGTTCGCCCTGACCGCAACCGGCAATATGAACCCTACTACTATTAGAGGTGCCAGATGCCCGATCTCTCGTTCGATGACATGGCATGTTTGACGGCCGCTGCGAAGTACTCGAAAAGGCTGGTCCACGTTCAAGCAGAGGCATCTGCCTCGCTGGAGCTGTACGGTTGGCGGGAGTGCGAGGCGCCCTGTTCCGAGCCTTCAACGGACCTATCACCGTAGAGGACCTTCCCGATCCAGCCGTGCCCCGCGACGGCGTCGTAATCGAGGTTCGGGCGTCCGGACTGTGCCGCAGCGACCTCTTCGCCTGGCATGGCCACGACCCTGGCATCGCGCTGCCACATGTGCCCGGACACGAACTGGCCGGCGTGGTGGCCGAGGCCGGGCCGGGCACCGCCCGCTGGTCTGTGGGCGACCGTGTGGCCGCACCGTTCTGCTGCGGATGCGGCCGATGCGAGCAGTGCCGCGCGGGCAACGAGCAGATCTGCGACAACTACTTCCAACCCGGCTTCACCCACTGGGGCTCCTTCGCCCGCTACTGCGCGATCTCCCATGCCGACACCAATCTGGCTGCGCTGTCCGACGACCTCTCCTTCGAACACGGCTCGATCCTGGGCTGCCGGATGATCACGGCCTACCGGGCATTGATAGAGCGGGCCCGGCTCGCGGCCGGCGAGTGGCTGGTGGTGCACGGCTGCGGCGGGCTCGGTCTGTGCATGGTGATGATCGGCGCAGCCGTCGGTGCTCGGGTCGTGGCCGTAGACATCGAGGAACCCGCCCTGAGCCTGGCCTCCGCCATGGGAGCGACCGCCACCGTAATCGCTGATCCCGACAACGGTCGGGCCACGGTGGGCGCGGTGCGCGAGACGACCGGAGGAGGCGCCCATGTGTCGGTCGACGCGCTCGGCAACGCCGACGTAGCCGCCAACTCGGTGCGCTGCCTGCGCAAGCAGGGCCGTCATGTTCAGGCCGGACTGCTGTCGGCACGGGCCACTGCGCTACCGATGGCCACCGTCGTCGCGAAGGAACTGGAGGTGCTTGGTACCAAGGGAATGTCGGCCCGCCAGTACCCCGCGCTGATGGGCTTGATCGCTACCACCGGCATGGACCTCGGGCTGCTGGTGAGCCGCACGATGGCACTGGAGGACCTGCCCGAAGCCTTCCGGACCATGGAGGGCTTCGGAGGCAGCGGCGTGGCCGTCGTCACCGACTTCTAACCCAGCGTCACCACTACGCTGAGCGCCGTGGCCGAGGACGTCCTAGCCCCCGCAGAGGAGGACGCGTTCCGGGCCCGCTGCCGGGCCTTCCTCGACGAGCACGCCACCGGCATCGACCTGGGCGGCCGGCCCGACCCTCGGGGCGAGTTGCGCCTGCGGGCGGCCCAGCAGTTCCAGAAGGCGCTGGCCGCCGCCGGGCTGGCCGGGCTGACCTACCCCGCCGAGTACGGCGGCGCCGGGCTCACGAAGGCCCACGAGAAGGTCTGGCGCGACGAGTACAGCCGCTACCCCAACATGACCTACGACCTGCTCATCTCCCACGGGATGTGCCTCCCCATGATGGCCGAGTACGGCACCCACACCCAGAAGTCCACCCACCTGGCCCGCATCATCTCCGCGGAGGACGTGTGGTGCCAGATGTTCTCCGAGCCCGGCGCCGGCTCCGACGTCGCCAGCCTCCAGACCCGGGCCGAGCGCGATGGCGACGAGTGGACGATCAACGGCCAGAAGGTGTGGACCACCCTGGCGCATCTGTGCGCCTACGGAATCATCATCGCCCGTACCGACCCCACCGTTCCCAAGCACGCCGGGATCTCGATGTTCATCGTGCCCATGGACGCCGGGGGTGTCGAGATACGTCCCATCCACCAGATCGACGGCGGCACCCACTTCAACGAGGTGTTCTTCACGGACGTGCGCATCGGTGCCGGCAACCTGCTCGGCGACCTCAACAACGGGTGGCGAATGGCCACCGCCATGCTCATGTACGAGCGTGTGGCCATCGGCTCGGGCACCACCGGCGGGATAACCACCGACCGCACCGACCGGCTGATCGACGCAGCCCGCAAGCGGGGCCTGGAGCGCGACCCGGCCCTGCGTCAGAAGCTGATGCGGCTGCGCATCCTGGAGACCTGTCTCTCGCTGGTGGCCATGCGCACGCGGGCCGAACTCAAGGCCGGGCGCACCCCCGGCCCGGGCGGCTCGGTCGGCAAGCTGGCCACCGTGCAGATCGCGGACCTCCACACGGAGGTGTCCATGGCCATCGCCGGGGCCTCCGGTGTGGCCTGGGAGGACGACGCCGACGGCCACTGGCAGCGCCAGGCCCTCACGTCGCTCCAGGCCGGGATCGCCGGCGGGACCTCGGAGATCCAGCGCAACATCATCGGTGACCGGGTGCTGGGCCTGCCCCGCGACATCAGCGTCGACCGGGGCGTGCCCTTCAAGGACCTGAAGGTCGGCACCCAGACGAACTGACGCCCCCCTCCTACAGGAGGTGGCGGGTGGTCCGGTAGACGGTGCGGATCGCGAAATTCGAGCGCAGCCGGGCCACGCCGGCGAGCCGGGACAGATGCTGGTTGTGGATGCGCTCGAAGTCGCGGTGGTCCTGCACGGCGAGGTGCACCAGATAGTCGGCGTCGCCCGCCACCAGGTGGCATGACATGACCTCCGGACAGTCGCGCACCTCCTCCTCGAAGCGGCGCAGCGACTCCTCGCTCTGGCTGACCAGGGAGACCTCCACGAACACGTCCAAGTCCCTGCCGATGGCCTCGGTGTCAAGGATCATCACATAGCCGGCGATGACACCCTCGGCCTCCAGCCGGCGCACCCGCCGATGACATGCCGACGTGGACAGCCCTATGCGCGATGCCAATTCTGCATGTGACACCCGCCCGTCGACCTGCAGTTCGTTCAGAATGAGTTGATCGGTCGAATCGATTTCGTGCATGGGAATATTTTGTGCTGAACTGACAAGGTTTGCAAGTAATGAGCGCTATAGCCAATGCTCAGGCCAATATTGCTCAAAATATGTCTTGAATGCGCGTGTAGTATTTCATTAGTCGCAGGTGGAGGGGTCCAACATGCGCATTGGGGTGCCCAAGGAGATCAAGAGTGAGGAGCGCCGCGTCGGGCTCACCCCCGACAGCGTGCGCGAGGTCACTGACCGCGGTCACGAGGTCTATGTCGAAGCGGGCGCGGGCACGGGCGCCGGGTTCGACGACGACGAGTACAAGGACCGCGGGGCCCTCATGGTGCCCACTGCCGAGGAGCTCTTCGAGATCGCCGAACTGATCGTGAAGGTCAAGGAACCTCAGGCGGCGGAGCGCGCCCGCCTGAGAGCCGACCACACGCTGTTCACCTACCTGCACCTCGCCCCCGACCCCGACCAGGCCAACGACCTGATCGGCAGCGGAGTCACGGCCATCGCCTACGAATCGGTCACCGACCGCAAGGGCCGACTCCCCCTGCTCGCCCCCATGTCCCAGGTAGCGGGCCGCCTGGCCATCCAGGCCGGCGCCCGCTGCCTGGAGGCATCCGCGGGCGGCCGGGGAGTGCTGCTGGGCGGGGTGCCCGGTGTGGCCGCGGCTCCGGTCACGGTGATCGGCGGCGGGGTGGTCGGCACCAACGCGGTGGAGATGGCCCTGGGGCTCGGCGCCGACGTGACCGTGCTGGATCGCGATATGGCCGTGCTTGAATCGCTGGCCGCCCGCTTCGGTCCGGCGCTGCGAACCCTGTACTCCAGCCCCACGCGACTGGCCCAGGCCGTGTTCACCGCCGATCTGGTGATCGGGGCCGTGCTGCTGCCAGGCGCCAGGGCGCCCCGGCTGATCACCAGGCAGATGGTGAAGGTCATGCGGCCAGGCACGGTCATCGTGGACGTGGCCATCGACCAGGGCGGCTGCGCCGAGACCTCCAGGCCCACCACCCACGCCGAGCCCACCTACGTGGTCGACGACGTGGTCCACTACTGCGTGGCCAACATGCCCGGCGCGGTCCCCCGCACCTCCACCCAGGCCCTCAACAACGCGACGCTTCCCTACGTGCTGAAGCTGGCCGACCAGGGAGTCGTCGAAGCCATCACGGCCGACAAGGGCCTGCAGGACGGCCTCAGCGTGCGCCACGGCCGCATTACCGAGCCCGCAGTGGCCGACGCCCTGAGTCTGGAATACACCGAACCCCTCGACACCCTGGCCTGACCCGGCCGCCCGGCTGCGGCCCGGTGACGGCTATTCGTTCAGGTGCATGGCCACGGCCAGGTTCGATCCGATCACTGCGACCCCCACGGCGATCGCCACCACCAGCAGGTTGACCTGCAGCATGGCCGCGTCGTCGACCTTGAACCCGGCCAGCAGCTGCAGACCGTCGGCATCGCTGAACTGATCGATCACATAATTCCGCAACAGCGCGTTGCTGGTGATGGCCACGAGGGCGCCCAGCAGGCCCTGCACCAGCCCCTCCAGCATGAACGGGACGCGTATGAACCACTTGGTCGCCCCTACCAGGCGCATGATCTCTATCTCGGCACGGCGGTTGCTGATGGCTACCGCCAGCGTGTTGAGGATCAGCAGGGTCGAGGCGCCGAGCAGGACGATCGAGCCGATGAAGAGCACACGTCCCGCCCGGTTCGACAGGTTCTGCACATCGCGGATCACGTCCCCGGCGAAGGTGACCGTGCGAACGCCGGGCTTCCCCTTGAACTGGTTGCCCAGCTCTTCCACCACGTCCGGGTCGGGATCGATCGGCACCACCCGGTAGTACGGGGGCACCCCCTCGGCGGTGAAGATCTCCAGCACCTCAGGGGTGTCCTCGAAGAACTCCTTGAACTCCTCGTAGGACTGCTCCCGGTCCACGTACTCCCATCTCTCCACGCCCGGGCTCTCATCGAGTTGGTTCTGGACGCTGGAGTCTTCGTCCGTCCCGGCGTCGGTGTTCATCCAAACTATGAACTCGACGCCGTCCTGCCATCGGGCCGTGGCGCTGTCGACGGCCACCTGGAACAGCATGAAGCCGCCGAACATGGCCAGAGAGACCCCCACCGTGACCACGGTGGCCACCGCCAGCAGGATGTTTCGCCACAGGTTCTGACCTGTCTCGCGCAGTACGTAGCGGAAACTGAACACCGAGGCCTACTCGCGACAGGGCACGAAGCTGAACACCGCTTCTTGCTACTCGTAGACGCCCCGGGCCTGGTCGCGCACGACCATCCCGCGGTCGAGCTCGACCACCCGCTGCCGCATGCTGTCCACGACACTGCTGTCGTGGGTGGCCATCACCACGGTCGTGCCGATCTCGTTGATCCGCTCCAACAGGCGCATGATGCCCACAGAGGTCGCAGGATCAAGGTTGCCGGTGGGCTCGTCGGCCAAGAGGATCAGTGGCCGGTTGATGAAGGCCCGGGCGATCGACACCCGCTGCTGCTCCCCTCCTGAGAGCTCGTGGGGGAACCGGTCCATCTTGCGGGAGAGCCCGACCAGTTCCAGGATGGCGGGCACCTGGCGGTTGATGACCTGGGGGCCCTTGCCGATCACCTCCAGTGCGAACGCGACGTTCTCGGCCACCGTCTTCTTCTGGAGGAGCTTGAAGTCCTGGAACACATAGCCGATGTTGCGCCGGAGGTAGGGCACCCTCCATCCGCTGAGCCCGCCGATGTCGCGGCCGGCCACGAATATCCGGCCGTGTTCGGGCACGTCCTCGCGGTTGAGCAGGCGGATGAATGTGGACTTGCCCGAGCCGGACGGACCCACCAGGAAGACGAACTCCCCCTTGCCGATGTCGATGGTCACGTCGCGCAGGGCCACCACGTCGCCCTTGAAGACTTTCGTGACCTTCTCCATCTTGATCATCAGGCGTTCTCCATCTTGCTCACGGGGTGCTCTGGTGGAGGATCATCAGGCGTCGCCTCCAGGGGCCTTCGGTGACGTGGCGACAGTACCAGCCCCCTCGTTTGAGCCCGCGGCACCGGAGGCCCGGCTCCACCGGAGCCAGGACTCCATGAACGGATCGAGGTCCCCGCCGAGCACGGCGTCGACGTTGGGGGTCTCATGGCGGGTGCGCTGGTCCTTCACCATCTGGTAGGGCTGCATCACATAGCTTCGAATCTGGCTGCCGAAGCCCACCTTTCGCTGCTCGCCCTTGATGCCGGCGATCTCGTCAGCGAGCCTCTTGCGTTCCAGGTTGAGCAGCTTCGCGGCCAGCATCTGCATGGCCCGTTCCTTGTTCTGGT
>VXWX01000097.1 GCA_009835735.1 Acidimicrobiaceae bacterium | reverse complement strand
CTGTCACAGTTTCCCTCCGTTGTTTGTCTCAAGCGATCTGTCCGTAACAAGGTAGCCAAACAAGGCAGGGGTGCCGGAGCGGCGGAACACCTCCGCCGCTCCGACCTCCTGAGGTTGCGTCATTGGGGGACAACGCAACTCCTGTGCCCGACTACGCCAGGGGGACACCCTCCATGGCGTCTCCCAGCGACGTGTCGTCGTCATCGGCATCGTCCATCTCCCTGACCGGGAACAGCCGCAGCAAGATGGCGCCCACTATGAACGCCGCGGCCGCCCCCGCAGCCATGCCTAGGTACACCCCGGCTGCCGCAGCTCCATCGCTCGGCGTGAAGGTGAAGTAGGCGAAGATGCTTCCTGGGGACGGAGGTCCGGTCAGGCCCGCATCGAAGATCACGAACACGATGTCGGCCACGATCCCGCCTGCCCACATGGCCCCGATCATCACCGGGTTCATCAGGACGAACGGGAAGTAGACCTCGTGGATGCCGCCGAAGAAATGGATGATGATGGCGCCCGGAGCGGACAGCTTCGCCAGACCCTTGCCAGCGAACCAGTACGCGAGCAGCAGACCCAGACCGGGTCCGGGATTCGACTCGAGCATGTAGTAGATCGACCGACCTGACTCGGTCACGTCGGTAGCTCCCAGCGGCGTCAGCACGCCGTGGTTGATGGCGTTGTTGAGGAACAGCACCTTGCCGACCTCGATGGGTAGGTCCATCAACGGCAGTAGACCGGCGTCGCTGAGGCCCTCCACCATGTCGCCGAATCGCTCTGCGAGCCACGACATGATTGGACCGATGACGACGTAGCCGAGCATGGCCAGGAAAAGGCCCGCGATGCCTTGGGAGAAGTTGTTGATGAGCATCTCGAACCCGGCGGGGCGCTTGTCCTCCAGGTACTTGTCGATTTCCCTCATCACGTAGCCGGCGAGGGGGCCGACGACCATGGCGCCTAGGAACTGCGGCGGATCGCCGATGACGGCGCCCTCTGCCAGTTCGAACGAGGCACCGCCGATGACGCCCATCACTGCGACGGCGCCGAGGACGCCGCCCCGGTGGCCGTGGATCAGCTTGCCGCCGGTGTACGCGACAAGCAGTGGCAGCAGGTACTTGATCATCGGGCCGACCGTGTTCCCGGTGATCGCTCCCCAGTCCCAGTCGAGGCCGGTCTTCTCCAGCCAGCCGGGCGGAATGAACAGGGCGGTTATGAATCCCCAAGCAATGAACGCACCGATGTTCGGTATGACCATGCTGGAGAGGAAGCCGCCGAAACGTTGAACACGCTGTAGCATGCGCGGGTCCTCCTCGCGTCGAGTGACGGCTTCAAGCCTCTACCAGACGGGCGGCCGTCGCTACTGCCAATACCGCACCATCTGTATACGACATTTCGGCGCGCCTCCGCATGGGCAATGTGCGTGCTTGTGGCGCCGGTCGCACGACCGGCGCGTGCAGGAGAGTCCTAGGCGTAACGGGCCAATCTGCTGACGTCGGTAGCCGACAACAAGGGACTGACCACCACGACCGGCATGGTGTTCTCCACCAGCGGAACCGTGGAGATCACAAGGTCGAACTCGCCGTGAGGGAGTTCCTCATAACCCCTCTCCGAGAGAACCTCGACGAGATCGAGCTCGGGAAACTCGGCCTGGATCCGAGATACCAGGACCCAGACGGTTGCCATCCCGCTCGGGCACACGATCAGGGCGCGACGCCGGGGCCTTAGACGGGCGCGCTCCATCGCGCCGGACAGGTACATCGTGATGAAGCCGATCTCGTCCTCGACGATCCGCACCTGCATCGCTGACTCAATCAGCGCGCCGACCTCCACTGCGACGTCGTAGACGTCGGGGTAGCGCTCGCGCACCTCGTGCAGGAGCGGGTTGTGGACCGGCAGGCCGTAGCGAAGGCGGACGCCGAGACGCTCCAGGTGCGCCGCCAGACCTCGCCGGAGTTCCAGGTCGTCGCCGAGCGCGGCGTGCAGATGCTCGCCCGCGAATCCCATGATCCGGTCGAGAAGATCCGCGCTTATGGAGGCCGAGTCCGATCTCACGGTGTCGAGCGCGTCAAGACCGAGCAGGTACTCGGTTACCGCCGCGATCTCGGGACCGGGCAAGAACGCCCCCACGAGCCTCTCGAGGCCCGGAACTATGCCGGCGACGCTCGCGGCGATGGGATGGTCCATCACCGATCGGTGCAGACCGGCCTCGACGGCCACACCGTGCCCTTCGCGGATCCTCGCCACCGACACCGCCAAGAACAGCGCGAACACGAGGTCGCTGCGGCCCGAGGTGAGGGTCTGGCCCAGCTCGCTTGAGCGCACGATGGCCGCCGTGTCCCGCAGCGGCAGCGTGAAGATCCGCTCTCGCAGCCCCACGGGAACGCGGACATTCGCCGCCGACCGAGCCGTTGGGTCTTCTGCCAGTTGAAGCAGCAGCACCTCCTCGGGGATGGCTTCGAGAATGAGTTGCACGATGACTTGCCGGATGCGGCGCTCGGTTCCGACAACGGTTATTCCCTTCCCGGGTCGGCGGACCAAAGGCAGCCCGTTGCGCTCCAGCCATGGCTCGCCCGCCCGCAGATCGCGGCGCGCCGAGGTCTTCGACACCTGGAGTTCGTGGTGGAGTTGCTCCAGGGACACCACCGACGGCGCGGACCAGAGCAGCGCGGCGAGAAGGATGCGTATCCGCTCCTCCGGGGCGTAGACCCTGGGCGCATCGGAAAGGGGCGGAAGATCGGCGGTGATCCGGGCCCGGATATCGGGCGGCCCCTCAACCACGAGGCCCATGCCTCGCTTTCGGACCAGTTCGGCGCCGCAGGAACGCAGGTACCGATCGATGTGGTCTAGGCGATACCGGACCACTCGTTCGCTCAGCCCCAGGTCGGCGGCCACCGACGCGGTGCTTCTCGGCTGCTCCTGGTCGAGGAGCCACCGAGTTATCCGCAGCACGCGTGTGTCGAGCGCGGCGGTCACGTTCGGTCCAGTGCGTCGCGGACGATGCGACGAACATCGCCGGCCGTTGGCGCGCTCAGGGCCGCCTCCACCATCGAGCCTGTCTCGGCCCGATCGAGCGAGTCGATCACCGACTTGATGATGTTGACGAACCGGGCGCTCACGGAGAGCTTGTCGACGCCCATGGCAGTGAGCACTGCCGCGCCCAACCGGTCGGCGGCCACGAGACCGCAGACAGAGACACTGATGTCGTGGCGCCGGGCGGCTGCCACGGTGCGCTCACAGAGGGCGAGCACCGCGGGGTGGAGCGCGTCCTGGAGGTTGTCGAGCGACCCGTTCGTGCGGTCGGCTGCCAGCGCGTACTGGGTGAGGTCGTTCGTGCCGATCGAGAAGAAGTCGACGTGCGGCGCCACCGCCGCGGCCGTCAGCGCCACTGACGGGACCTCGACCATCACCCCGATCGGCGGCAGGGCATGGGGGACACCCTCCGCCTCGAGGCTCGCCGCCGTTTGCTCGATCCGGCCGCGCAACTCAATGACCTCCTCGACGGTGGAGACCATGGGGAGCATCATCTGCACGTCGCCGGTTCCGGCAGCCCGCAGGATGGCGCGGGCTTGGGTGTCGAATACCTCCGGGCAGCGGCTGTACAGGCGCGCGCCCCGCACGCCGAGGAACGGGTTCTCCTCCGTCTCGACCTCCAGGTACGGCGCCGGCTTGTCCCCACCGATGTCGAACGTACGGACGACCACCGGCTGGCTGAAGGATGATCCGGCGAGGGAGTAGAAGTCCACCTGTTCCTGCTCGGTGGGCGCTTCGGTACGGTCGAGGAACAGGAACTCGGTGCGAAGCAACCCGATGCCCTCTGCGCCTGCTTCGACGGCGCGTGCGATGTCCTCGCTGGACCCGACATTGGCCGACACTCCGATCGGTCGTCCGCCGAAGGACACGCCGATCCCCCGGAACCGGTCGGCTGCCGCCTCCTCCGCCTCGGCGGCGGCCCGGCGGGCCCGGAAGTCCGAGGCGGTGCTCTCACACGGGTGAATGACCACATCGCCCGTGGACCCGTCCAGTGCGACCTCGTCGCCCGTGCTCGCACTGGCGACTACCCCGCTGGCCCCGACCACGGCAGCGACGCCCAGCGAACGGGCGATGATGGCTACGTGGCTGGTCGGACCGCCGGTCTCGGTGACGAACCCGAGCACGAGTTCGGGATCGAGCACGGCGGTGTCGGCCGCGGTTATCGACCTCGCCACCAAGACGGACGGAACGCCGATCAGCCGTGGGTCGGGCGAGTCGACGCCGGCGAGGCGCCGGCGGATCCGATCGATGACCTCGCTCACATCCTGCGCTCGCTGTGCCATGTACGGGTCGTCGATGGAGGCGAAGAGGCCGCTGATCTCCTCATCGACCCTCGTCAGCGCGGCATCCAGGCCCATACCGTCGTCGAGGGCGGCGTTCACTGCGTCGACAAGCATCGGATCTCGCGCCATCAGGGCCTGGGCCTCGAGGACGTCGCCGGCCTCGGCCCGTCCCGCGGATCGGGCCGCCTCGCACATCGACTGGAGCTCTCGGCTCGCCTCGGCGACGGCGGTCGTGAACGCTGCCTGCGGATCGGCGCCATCGATGACCGTCACCTCGTGGTGGTCGATCACCATCGCGGGCCCCAGCGCGACTCCGGCTGAAGCGGGGGTGCCGGCGACACGGAGTTCGGCGTGCTCGGTCACTGCTCGTCCAAACGTGCGGTCAAGGCGTCGTAGAGGCAGGCGCCCGACACCAGGGTGACGCTGGCCGTCGCCGAGAACGCGGCCACGCTGATCGCGATGCTCAAGGGCGAGGCCCCATAGCCGAGCGGGAGGGCGGACACGAAGTTGAACAGGATGAAGAGAGTAAGGATGGCGAACAGCGCCATCCTGCGCTTGTGGCCGAGCCTCACGCTCGTCCCGAGCGCCCGGAGGCCACCCTTGGCGGCCCGGTCGGCAACGACGTACCCGTGGAAGCCGTAGAACAGGAAGGCGAGTATCGACGGCAGGCCGAACAGGTAGCGCAGACCGAGCATTACGGCCGCCCAGAACCAGAATGCGCACACGAATTGAGCGCTGAAGAGGGAGCCCTCGCGCCATGGTCCTCCGAGGTCGATCGGCCTCGCTCGGGCGGCATCGATCGCGTACGCGTACCACGGCACGGAGACTGTTCCGGCCAACACGAGTCCCACGAGATCGAGAACGACCGACGCGATCTCCTGACCGTCGTCGAGCGCCTGATCCGCCAGTACCCGGAAGACGCCGTAGGTGGCGAAGGTGGCCAGGGCGCCCACTGTCAGCGGGCCGATGTTCCGGATGTAGCCGGTCCACCCCTCGCGGAACATGGCGGAGATGCGCAGAGGAAACGCCTCAGTCATGTGAGTTCCCCCACACGCCAGTCCTGCGCCGGGTCCGTGGTCACCTGTACGGCCCGCCGGTCGCCGTCGGTGACCGCCTGCGCCAGCGTGTCCGCCGACTGAACCGCGGCCCTCGCCCACGCCAGACCCTCGGCCAGCGCGACATCGCCGCGGCCGCCGGCCGACAAGAATCCCGCCAGCAACGCGTCACCGGCCCCCACCGTGTTGCGTACATCGGTCGCCGGGGCCCGCCCGTAGCAGACGTCCTCCGCCACAAGCACTGCTCCGCGCCGTCCCAGACTGACGAGCACCGAGCGCCAGCCGCCTCGACGGAGCTTGTCGGCCGCTTCGATCACCTCCGTGATGGTGCCAAGGCGGCGACCGATCACGCCGGCCAATTCCGCAAGGTTCGGCTTGACCATGGCGCACGGTGTGCCGACCAGGGCGTTGAGCGCCGCGCCGCTGGTGTCGACCACCAGCTTGCGGTCCGCGTCACTCAACGCGGTCGCCAACCGGGCGTAAAGGTCGGTCGGCGCGCCCGGCGGCAGGCTGCCGCTGGCAACCAGCCAGTCGGAATCGGTGGCCGCGACGACGGCCGCCGACACGAGATCCTCTGCCTCCGAAGCACTCACGTCAGGTCCGGGCTCATTGATCTGCGTCGCCGTCCCGTCGGGCTCGACGAGCGTGAAGCAAGCCCGGATAGTGCCGCGGATCGGGACCGTTCGGGCACAGGTGCCCTCAACGGCCAATGAAGCGACGAAGGCCTCGGCGTCATCGGCGTTGGCGGGGATGACGGCTCGAGCCGCGTGCCCGTTCCGGCTGAGTGCCCGTGCGACGTTCACACCCTTTCCCGAGCATTCGACGCGGACCTGAGACGCTCGGATCACCTCGCCCCGCTCAAGCCGGTCGACCAGGAGTGTGCGGTCGAAGCTCGGATTGGGAGTGAGCGTGGTGATCATTGCTCGGCCGTCGCGGCATAGGTCTCGATGAGTGTCCGCTCGGCCGCGGGCGTCCACTGGCCCCGCTCGCCGAGAGCTTGCCCGATATCGGGATACCGCACGGCCAGTTCGTCGAGTCCGAGCAGTGGAACCCCTGTGACCTGAGGGAAGATGACGACTTTGCCGGCGAACCGGCCTTCGAGGACGGCCTGCATGCCGTCTCTACCGGCCTCGATCCCTCCGACGGCGGCCAGATTCAAGTCCGGCGACAGCGTGCCTCCCACCGCCTTGTCGAGCACCAGCGCCTGGTCTTCGATGGACGAGCCCGACGTGCCCGTGTACTGGGCGCTGCCCAGGTACACCTGGCTCATGTCCAGTGGCCCCATCGTGCCGTTGGCTACCCCAGCGAAGAACACGAGCATCCCGTCGGACCGCATGAGGCGCGCCGCGTCGGCCATGACGGAGGCCACCGGGACGGTTACGACCACGTCGTCCGCCCCCGCGCCGCCCGTGAGGCCGGCCACGATCTCCTCCAGGTCGGTGCCGGAAGCCGCGGGGTTGACCAGCACCAGCTCGCGACCGGCACGCTCGGCCAGGGCGCTGAGGGAGTCCTCCAGGACCTGTAGTCGCTCCGTGTCGGGGTCGGCGCCGACGATGATGGACGGGCCGTCGAGCTTTTCGATGGCCCGCTGCACATGCATCTGGCCCATCGGTCCGCCGGCCCCCACGAACAGGGCCACACCGCCGGGGCGGAGGTCGCAACGGTTGCGCTGGTCGCCGTAGGCCGCGGCGACATCGGGGCCTCGGGTGCCGACATAGGCGGTGTAGTCATAGTGCAGCCGGCCGAAATCGATGCTCGAGGGCCCGTCCAGGGGGCGCTCGCCGACCAGATTGAGAGTGCCGCGGAAAGCGATGCACCGGGCCGCCTCGGTCACTTGCTCGCTCGACGCGGGGTCCAGGACGATGATGTCGTCGAACCCGCGACCGCCGGTCATCTCATCGGCGAGAGCGCCGTAGCCGGACGGCGTCACTCCATCGGCGACTGACAACTCCGTCTGCGGGCCTACTGCACTGATTGCCAGAGAACTGACACTCGTCGACAGGTTGGTGAGCAGGACACGCCCGGCGCCACGAAGCGATCGGCCGAAGTCATAGGGGCGCGTGTCCTCGGTGTGGCCGACGATCCAGACCGTGCCACCGTCCAGGGGCCACAGGCGGCGACGCTGCGTGTAGGCGGCCTCGACGCAGGCCCAGGGCTCCGACAGGGCGGCCGCGGCGTAGCCGAGCCCGTCGTCGACCGGTATGACGTAGGGGCCGTCGTCCGCGGCAAGGATCTCCGGGCCGATGAGGTGGTACTGGATCAGTCCGCCACCGATCGTGTAGCCGTAAGCCGTGCTCCGGCCGTCTACGTAGATGTCGGGTTGAATCGCCAGCCTGTCTCCCTTGGCGTAGGTCGACTTGAGATCGTCACCGACCTGGATCACAGTGACTGTGGCCTCATGGCCGAGACGGATCGGATCGACGGAGAGGTCACGTCCGTAGAGCTTGGGATGGTCCCCGCCGAGCCGGATGAGCTTCACGTCCGAGAAGCACAGTCCCACCGCATCGACGCGCACCAGTATCTGGTCGGCGGCAGGACTAGCTATCTCGGTCGGCTCGGGGTGACCGTCTCGGCCGATGCTCTCGACGCCAACGCCGTAGGTGTTCCAAGCCAGGTTGGGTTCGGGGAGCGGTGTGTCCCCCTGGCGATACCGGTCGAAAGTCCACTCGGCGCTTACGGTCAAAGGCCGAACCCCCTGCGGAAGATCTCCCCCGCCTTCCCGTACCCAGAATCGTCGGCTCTGCCGGAGTTGGCCACAACTCGCAGATTGGCCGAGGACACTTAAGCCAATCCAGTCATCAAGTCCAATCTTGTCATATCTCCCGTTGCTGGTCCGCCGAGACGCCGGGCAACGTAGATAGGCATGGCGGCACAAGCGCGACGGCCAGGCCGGCGGGTGGCGGCGAGTCAGGTGACCGACGAATAGGGCGAAGCCCGTGTCGGTCACCTGACTCGACGACAGGACCCGCCGGCCGGGACCTGCCAGGCCTGGACAGGCGGAGTCGACAGGTAGCCTGATCGGCCATGACTGAAGGCGGCGGCAAGCCGTATCCCGAGGTCGGCAGCCCCGATTTCCCAGCCATCGAGCGCCGGATCCTGGCTCGCTGGAAGGCCGAGGGGACCTTCGAGCAGTCCGTGATGGCGCGGCCTCCCGAACGGGACTGGGTCTTCTACGACGGTCCGCCGTTCGCCAACGGGCTCCCGCACCACGGCCACCTTCTCACTGGCTACGTCAAGGATGTCGTGCCCCGGTACCAGACCATGCGGGGCAACCGGGTGGACCGCCGCTTCGGGTGGGACTGCCACGGTCTGCCGGCCGAGATGGAGACCGAGCGCGAGCTGGGGGTGGCCGGCCGGGCCGCCGTCCAGTCCTTCGGCATAGCCGAGTTCAACCAGCGCTGCCGCCAGTCGGTTGTCCGCTACACGCAGGAGTGGGAGGACACGGTCACCCGCCAGGCCCGCTGGGTCGACTTCGGCAACGACTACAAGACCATGGACCTGCCCTATATGGAGTCGGTCATGTGGGCCTTCGCCCAGCTCCATCGCAAGGGACTGGTGTACGAGGCGTACCGGGTCATGCCGTACTCATGGGGCGCGGAGACACCCCTGTCGAACTTCGAGATCCGCCTCGACGACGCCACCCGGCCCCGCCAGGACCCGGCCATCACCGTGGCCTTCGACCTGGTGCCGGCGCCCGGCGACCCGGGGCCGATGCGCATGCTGGCCTGGACGACCACCCCGTGGACGCTGCCGTCGAACCTTGTGCTGGCGGTCGGCGCCGACATTTCCTACGCAGTGATGGAGGAAGGCGGCGTCCACTACGTACTGGCCGAAGACAGAGTGGCCGCCTACGACGCCCAGCTGTCGCAGGCCCGCCTCGTCGGAACGGTTCTGGGCGCTGAACTGGTGGGCCGCAGCTACGTCCCGCTGTTCGACTTCTTCGCCCACC
>VXWX01000041.1 GCA_009835735.1 Acidimicrobiaceae bacterium | reverse complement strand
GAAGAAGTACGGCCTCAAGAAGGCACGCAAGGCACCGCAGTACAGCAAGCGCTGAGCGCGGGGCGACGACCCGACGTCCCGTGAGCGCGCCCGGGGCCGCAAGGCCGCGGCGATGAGCCTGACCTTCGGCACCGACGGGGTGCGCGGCGACGCTCGCAGCGAGTTGACCCCAGAGTTCGTCGAGGCGTTGGGCCGAGCTGCGGCCGTCGTGTTGGGCGGCGACCGGCTGGCGGTCGGGCACGACCCCAGGGCCTCAGGCCCAGGCCTCGTTGAGGCCCTGTGCCGGGGCGTGCGAAGCGCGGGGGGCGCAGCCGTTGACTTGGGTGTGGTGCCCACTCCCGCAGTGGCCCGCTGGTGCGAGGACGAGCAGGTCGCCGGGGCGATGGTGTCGGCGTCGCACAACCTCTGGCACGACAACGGCGTGAAGCTGTTCGCGCCCGGAGGCCGCAAGCTGAGCGATGAGGTTCAACACGAGATCGAGTGGCGCGTCGGGGAGTTGCTCGACGACTACCCCACCGTGCTCGCAGCCGGTGCCCGACACAACCACGGCGCGGCAGAGTTCCGCCCGGCCGCTTCCGGCGATGGCGCAGGGCCCGTACCCGACACAGGGTCGTCCCGGCCGGTTGGGATGTCAGCGGGCGACTCGGCGGGGGACCTGGCCCGCCGCCGTCACATTCAGGCTGTGGCCGCGAGCCTGGAGGGGCGCGACCTGGCGGGACTGCGCATCGTGGTCGACGCGGCCAACGGGGCTGCCTGCCGCTCCGCTCCCGATTGCCTGCGCGCCCTACGAGCGGAGGTCAAGACGATCCACGCCGAGCCCGACGGCTACAACATCAACGATGGCTGCGGATCGCTGCACCCCGAGAGCCTTCAGGCCGCGGTGGCGTCGTCCGGCGCCGATGCTGGCCTGGCCTTCGACGGGGACGCAGACCGCGTGCTGGCGGTCGATGGCGGGGGGAGACTCGTCGATGGGGACCAGATTCTTGCCGTGTGCGCCATCGACCGGGCTCAGCGGGGGCGACTCACCGGGAACGCCGTCGTGGTCACGGTTATGTCCAACCTCGGACTTCGTCAGGCTATGGCCGAGCGCGACATCGACGTGGTCGAGACGCCTGTAGGCGACCGCCACGTGCTCGAAGCGCTGGAGGAACGGGACCTGGTCCTGGGCGGCGAGCAGTCCGGCCATCTGATCTTCCGCGACCTGGCCACAACCGGCGACGGTCTGCTGACCGCGGTCCAGTTGCTGGATGCCGTGAAGCGCTCCGGCAACGGCCTGCACGTCGCAGCCGCAGGGGCCATGACCCGGTTGCCCCAAGTTCTGGTCGGCGTGCCCGTGCCGCCGGCCGCGGTGCCCGCCGACCTCGACGCTGTTCTCGGCCCGATAGCGGCTGCGACCGAGGACCGGCTGGGTGACTCCGGTCGGGTGCTGGTGCGGCCTTCGGGCACCGAGCCGCTGATCCGCGTGATGGTCGAGGCCGCAGACCTGGAAGCGGCCCGAACAGAAGCAGCGCAACTCGCGGCGAGGATCGAGGCGGTGCTGTCGTGCCGGTAATGGCCTACAGAGCTTCTGTCAGTAATCCACCGTATAGGTGGAAAATTGACAGAAGTTCGCCGCAGGAGCGCTGATCTGACATGTGCGGGATAGTTGCCATCGTGCGCCGCCCGTCGACGCGGCCGGTCCCCGGCGCCGCCGACGTGACCGGCAAGGTCGAGGCGGCCGTGACCGCCCTATCGGACGCCGCCGCCGTGGCCGGGGGGCGTCTGGGGGACCTCGCGCAACAGTTGGGACCCGCGGCCGAGCGGCTGCATGCGGCCAACCGGCTGTTGGGCGGTGTGCCCGGCTTGCGCCTCCTGCTCGAGTCACCGGAGGTGGCCGAAACTCTCAGGGACCTCATCGACTCCGCGACCGCTTCGGTGGCCGCCCTGGAGGCCCGACTCGATGCCGACACATCGCTCGATCCTGCCGAACTGGAGCATCTCAATGAGGAGCTGGTGCACCTCCGTGACGGCCTGTGGGCTCTCGGACGGGATCGGCTGGGAGCCTCGCACTCGGTATCGAAGCTGCTGGCGGGAGCGCAGCTGACCGCGAATTCGTCACCGGCTGCGGTCGAGGCCTACCTGTCGGTCCACCAGGCGCTGTCGGCGCTGGACCGGCTCGAGGTGCGCGGGCGCGACTCGGCCGGGCTGCACCTCCTGGTCAGCGGCCACGGACTCGACGGCGACGATCCCGTTGTGACCGCGGCCTTGGAGCGCCGCGGCCACGATTCGTCGTTCGGCTCGGGTTCGGTGCGCCTCGTTGACGGCGTGCTCAGCATCGTCCACAAGACGGCAGCCGAGATCGGCGAACTGGGCGACAACACCGCGGCCCTGCGGGCGGCAGTGACCTCCGACCGCCTGCTGGCCGCCGCGCTGGCCTCCACCGATGCCCGCGTGCTCGTGCTGGCCCACACCCGCTGGGCCTCTATCGGCATCATCTCGGAGGCGAATGCCCATCCGCTCAACAGCGAACTGACCGGTGAGCACACCCCGTACGTGATCGGGGCCATCAACGGGGATGTGGACAATTACGCCGAGCTGTTCGACGCGGCCGGTGTCCGAGTGCCGCCCGCGATAACCACCGACTCCAAGACCGTGCCCGCACTGATGGGCCGCCGCCTGGCCGAGGGTCTGGCGTCGGGGGAGGCGTTCCGGCGCACCGTGGCCGAGTGCGAGGGCTCGGTGGCCGTGGCCGTCTGCACTGCTGGCTCGCCCGATCGTCTGCAGCTCGCGTTGCGAGGCAGTGGCCAGGCCCTGTATGTCGGTCTAGCCGACGACGCCTTCATTGTGGCCAGCGAGCCCTACGGTGTGGTGGAGGAGACGTCGGATTATCTGCGCATGGACGGCGAGGCCGTCGCCGGCGGCGGCAATCCCGACGGGGGTCGTGGCCAGATCGTGGAGCTCGACGGCAGCCGCGCCGGCCTGATCGACGGCGTGTCCCGGCATTCCTACGACGGCACTCCGCTTCCGGTGGCGCCCGACGAGGTCTCGACCGCGGCCATCACCACCCGGGACATCGACCGCGGAGATCATCGCCACTACCTTCTCAAGGAGATCGGTGAGGCTCCGGCGTCGTTCCGCAAGACGCTGAGAGGCAGGATCATCGACACCCCGGACGGCCCCGGTCCCTCGCTGGGCCCGGAGGCACTGCCCGAGGTCGTCCGGTCCGGCCTGCGGGACGGGTCGGTGGCCAAGGTCGTGGCCATCGGCCAGGGGACCGCGGCCGTGGCGGGGGAGAGCTTCGCCCGATGCCTCCGGACCCTGCTCGCCGATGCTGGCTGTGCCGCGGCCCTCGACGTGAGGGCGCTGCTTGCCACGGAGCTGTCGGCGTTTCATCTGACCGATGACATGTCCGACACGCTGGTGGTCGCCATCTCCCAGTCGGGAACAACCACCGACACCAACCGCACCGTCGATCTGGTGCGGGCCAGAGGGGGATCGGTGGTAGCTGTCGTCAACCGCCGAAACAGCGACCTCACGGACCGAGCCGACGGCGTTCTGTACACCTCCGACGGCCGCGACGTGGAGATGAGCGTGGCCTCCACCAAGGCGTTCTATTCCCAGGTGGCGGCGGGCTGCCTTCTGGCCGTGGCCGTCGCGGGCGAGGTTGCCGGTGAGCGGGGTGCGGCCGCCCGACGCAGTCTCCTCGAGACGCTCCGGTCCATGCCTTCGGTGCTGGAGGCAGTCCTGGAGCGGCGGGCCGCCATAGGCGAGACCGCTCGCCGCCTGGCCCCGGGCCGGCGCCATTGGGCGGTAGTGGGCAACGGGCCGAACCAGGTTGCCGCTCGCGAAGTTCGCATCAAGCTCTCGGAACTGTGCTACAGGTCGATCTCGGCCGACGCGACCGAGGACAAGAAGCACATCGACCTGTCGGCCGAACCCCTGGTGCTGGTGTGCGCCGCGGGCCTGTCGGGCTCGGTGGCCGACGACGTGGCCAAGGAGGTGGCCATCTTCGGCGCCCATCGGGCCGCCCCTGTCGTGGTGGCCGACGACGGTGACACCCGATACGAGGGCGCGTCGGCCGTGCTTCCGGTGCCGAGAGTTGACCCTCGGTTGGCCTTCCTGCCCGCCACCATGGTGGGCCACCTATTCGGCTACGAGGCCGCCCTGGCCATCGACGCCGGAGCCCAGCCTCTGCGAGAGGCCCGAGCGGCCATCGAGGCCGCCGCGGCCCTTCCGGACAGCACCGCGGAGGAGGTTCTGCGTCTGGCCCTTCCCGCGTTGCGGCAGAGCAATACCGCATTCTCGGCCGGTCTGCGGCGCGGCGACTACAACGGGCACCTGGAGGCGTCCACCGCGGTGCGCATCGTCACGCTGATGCGCTTCGCCGTCGGACTGGCGCCGCTCGACGTATACGAACTGGAGTTGGGCCGGATCGGCACCCCCGAGGCGCTGATCGACGACCTCGAGGCCGCGCTGAGCGTCGGGATCGATGAGTTGACCCGCCCGGTCGACGCCATCCGCCACCAAGCCAAGACGGTCACGGTCGGTATCTCCCGCTCGGACCAGACGCTGCTGGAAGCGCCGCTCATTCGGGCCGTGCTGGCTAGTGGCGCACCCAGGGACAATCTCTCCTACTCCACCGTCCGGGCTCTGGCCGATCTGAGCCCGGCCGTGGCCGAGGTGCTGGGCCACACCCGCTACCGGCTGGACGGGCTCGAGGGGATCGCCGTAGTGGACCAGGGCGGCATCGCGACTCAGATCACCTCGCGTACGGCATCTGCCCCTTCACTGACCGGCAGCAAGCGCCGGGTGGCGGGAGAGCGCCGGGTGCTGGCCGCTCGAGGCCGCCACGACGGGCGCACGGTCGTATTCGTCCCGGAGGTCGCTGCGGGTGCCACTGTGGGTATCACCCTGCTGCATGTCCGCTTCGAGGACTCGCTTCCGGCCCCGGTGGCCCGAAGCGTCCTGCAGGGGTACCGCAATCGCTACTCGGAGCTACGCGACGCGGTCACCGAGACCGAACCCGCCTTCGACGAGGACCGTCTGGCCGGGATCGCGGTGGTCGATCTGCTGACGACCCCCATCGGAGACCTAGCCGACCACTGGCGTACTTAGCGAGACCACGCGAGGTGCGTCGGTATCGTTGTGGGGTGACCGAGGGTGTCATGAGTTCGTCCGATGCCGGGGTGGTAGGGATCGGAACCGATCTGGTCGACGTCGACCGGTTCCGAACCGTGCTCCGGCGGCGCCCCTCAGTGGCCGACCGGCTGTTTACGCCCCACGAGCGGACTTACGCCGAGCGGGCTGCCGATCCGGCCGCCCGGCTGGCGGCGCGTTTCGCAGCCAAGGAGGCGGCCCTCAAGGCCCTCGGCTATGGGTTGGGCGGGATGCGCATGGCCGAGATCGAGGTGGTCCGCGACGACGACGGCCGTCCTGGTCTCGTCCTCCACGGTGCGGCCCGGTCCACTGCGGCCACCCACGGAGTCGGCCGCTGGCTGGTGTCGCTTTCCCATACGGACCACCTCGCCCAGGCGACCGTCGTCGCGCTCGGTACATGATCCCGGTCGTCACGCCGGCGCGGATGGCTGAGATCGACGCGGCCGCGCCCGAGCCCGTCGACGTGTTGATCGAACGGGCCGGGGCAGCCGTGGCCGCGGCCGCGGCCGATGTGATGGGCGGCCGGTTCGGACGGCGGGTGGTGGTGCTGGCCGGTCCCGGCAACAACGGCGCCGACGGCAGGGCTGCCGCCCGCCGGCTGCGTCGGCGCGGCGCTCGGGTGCGTGTCTTCTCCGCCACCGATGCTCCCGAGACGCTGCCGGTTGCGGATCTCTACATCGACGCGGCCTTCGGCACGGGCCTGTCAAGGCCCTACACCCCGCCGCGGAGGGGCCAGCCGGACGCGCCGGTGCTGGCCGTCGACATACCGAGCGGACTCGACGGCCTGACAGGCGAAGTTCTGGGCGGCCCGGTATGGCCGGCACGGCGCACGGTCGCCTTCGCGGCGCTCAAACCGGGCCTACTGTTCGGCGAGGGACCGGCCGCCTGCGGCGAGGTGGGCGTTTCCGACATAGGCCTCGCACTCAGCGCCGACGATCTCGATGACTGCGCTCTGATGACCGACGCCGACGTCGAGTCGCTGCCCGCGGGCACCGGTGCCACCCACAAGTGGCACTCCGCCGCTCTGGTCGTGGCCGGCTCGCCGGGAATGGGCGGCGCCGCGGCGCTGGCGTGCGAGGCTGCTGTGCGCAGCGGGGCCCGCATGATCCACCTCAGCACTTCCGCCGAGGCAGGCATGGTCTCATTCATCGAAGCGGTGCGATCCGAGCCGCCCCTGGCGGTGGACGCGGACCGCTTCGCGGTGTGTGCGGCCGGGCCAGGCATGGGCACCGGCGAGCAGGCTGCGAAGCGTCTCGCCGACGCCTTGGCGCTCGACTTGCCTACGGTGATCGACGCCGACGGGCTGCGCCTGCTGGACGACCCCGCGGTTGCGGCTGCCATCGACCGGTGCCGGCGCCGCTTCGTTCCCGTTGTGCTTACCCCGCACGACGCCGAGTTGGAGGCGATGACGGGCAGCAGGCCTGGGCCGGACCGCATTGCCACAGTCAGAGCCGCCGCGGCACAGACCCAAGCCGTCGTGCTGCTCAAGGGCGGCCCCACTGTGGTTGCCGACCCGCACGGACGGGCCAGGATCGTGTCCAGCGGGGACTCCCGGCTGGCTTCGGCCGGCACCGGCGACGTTCTCACCGGCATGATTGCGGGCCGCCTGGCCGCATTCGGGTCGCAGCGCCTGCTGCACCGAGTGGCAGAGGCCGCGCACCTCCACGGAAGGGCCGCAGCCCAGGCCGCTGGGGAGGCCGTCCGACTCCTGGCCAGCGACCTCCTCAGCGCCCTGCGCACCGTCACGCCGTGAGCTTGTCGGTGCGCCTAGCCAGGGTTCGGCCCGCTGCCATCGAGGCGAACGTCCGGCGCCTGGCCGAGCGAGCTGGCCGCGCAGCCCTGTGTGCGGTGGTGAAGGCCGACGGATACGGCCACGGTGCCGTCACGGCGGCCCGCGCCGCTTTGGCGGGGGGTGCGTCCTGGCTGGCTGTAGCCACGATTCGCGAGGCATTGGAGGTGGCCGAGACGGCTGACAGCATCGGCAGCGATGCGCCCGTGCTCATCCTGGCGGAGGCCGATCATGGGCTCGTGGCCAGTACCGCGGGGCGATGCCCGAGCCGGGTCCGGTTCACGGTGGCGTCGGCGGCGGGGATCCGGACGCTGGCGGCCGCACCCGGGCCCGTGCCCGCCGTCCATCTCAAGGTGGACACCGGCATGCACCGGATGGGCGCCCTGCCCGCCGAACTCGACTCGGTCGCCGGTGCCCTGCGAACGGCCGGAGACGGGTTGCGCCTCGAGGGTGTGTGGACTCACCTCGCGGTAGCGGACGCGCCTGACGATCCCTTCACGGCGGAGCAACTGGACCGTTTTGATGAGGCACTGGCCCGGTTGGGTCAGAGCGGGCTGCCTGTCGGAGTCGTGCATGCCGCCAACTCGGCCGGGCTCCTGGCCCACCCAGCCTCCCGGCGCGATCTCGTCCGGGCCGGCATCGCCGTCTACGGCGTCCCTCCCTCGCCGGAACTCGAGGGTGCCATCGAGCTGGAACCGGCGCTCGAGTTGGTGTCGCGTGTCACCGCGGTCCGTACTGTCGCTCCCGGCGAGACCGTGTCGTATGGGAGGCATTGGCGAGCCGGTGAGCCGACGCGGGTGGCCACCGTCGCCATCGGCTACGCCGACGGCATCCGCCGCGACAGCGGCACGGCCGGAGTGGAAGTGCTGGTGCGGGGCTACCGGTGCCCGATCTTGGGCGCGGTGACCATGGACCAGCTCATGGTCGGGCTCCATCCGGCCATTGCCGACGAGGCAACCCTGGGCGACGAGGCAGTGCTCATCGGCCGCCAGGGCGACGACGAGATCACCGCTACCGAGGTGGCCCAGCGGCTCGGCACCATCGCCTACGAAGTTCTGACGTCGATCTCCTCCCGGGTGCCCCGGGTTGTCGCGTAGGTTCGTACGTGTCGGTCGACTTGCAGATCCCCGGGGTGGAGATCGGTCATTGGACCGATCCGGCGGCCCGCACCGGGTGCACCGTGATCGTTCTCCCGCCGGGGACGACCGCCTCCGGCGAGGTCCGCGGCGGCGCTCCCGCCACCCGCGACTTCGCGCTGCTAGCACCCGAACGGCTCGTCGAGCACGTCGATGCGGTGGTGCTCACCGGCGGTTCGGCATTCGGGCTGGCCGCGGCCGACGGCGTGATGGAGGTCCTGGAGGCCGAGGGCCGGGGGTTCGACACCCCCCACGGTCCGGTGCCAATCGTGGTGGCCATGGCCCTGTACGACCTGGGCGTGGGCGACTCGGCCGTCCGCCCCGACACAGCCGCCGGTCGGCACGCGTCCACCAACCGGTCTGCCGCGTCGGAGACCGGCGCGGTCGGCGCCGGCACCGGGGCCACCGTTTCCAAATGGCTCGGCGCCGAGAGTGCCGAGCCCGGCGGGCTCGGGATCGCCTCGGCGCGCCGCGACGAACTGGTCGTCAGCGCGGTCGTGGCCCTCAACGCGGCAGGCAGCCCACCGCCGGAATCGCAGCAGATACTGGAGCAGGTCGAGGCCGGCACATTCGAGCGGTGGGAGGGCCGGGCCCAACCATTCGCCAATACAACCCTGTGCGCGGTCGTCACCAACGCCGCGCTGACCAAGCTGGACTGCTTCTGGGTGTCGCAGGGAGGCCACGACGGGCTGGCCCGGACCCTGGTGCCGGCCCACTCCCGCTCCGACGGCGATGCAGTGGTGGTCGCAGCCACAGGGGGAGTATCCGCCGACGTTGACGACGTGCGGCTCCTGGCGGTGGCCGCAGTGGCCAAGGCTGTAGGTAGCGCCGTCGGTACGATTGAGGGGTGAGACCAGAGCACCGCTCGGCCTCTCAAGGCCCGGATGATCGCGTGTAGCACGGCCGCCGTCGACGAGACGAAAGCCCTCGGCGGGGCCGTCGCGGCAGTGGTGGACACCGGAGACGTGGTGGTGCTCGTAGGGGACCTGGGCGCGGGCAAGACGGCCTTCGTGCAGGGCTTCGCGGCCACTCTCGGCGTAACCGCCCCCGTCACCAGTCCCACCTTCACATTGGCCAACCGGTACGAGGGCCGCTTGGTGGTCAACCATCTGGACGTATATCGCTTCGACTGCCCTGAGGAGGTCAAAGACCTCGCCCTCCCCGAGCTTCTCGACGACGGAGTGACCCTCGTGGAATGGGGTGACACCATCTCTTCGGCACTCGGCGCCGAGCAGTTGTCGGTCACGATCCGCTTCGGCGCGGGCGACAACGACCGCAGCTTCGAGTTGCACGGCCACGGTGAGTCGTGGCATCGCCGCGCCGATCGTTTGAGCGCCGCCCTCGAGCCCTGGACTACGCCGTGCTGATACTCGGGATCGAGTCGGCCACTGGCCGTGTCGGCTGCGCCATCGGAGGCCACGAGGGCGTGCGCGCCTCGGTTCAGGCCACTCGCGAGCGCCGCCATGCCGAACTGCTCGCTCCCCAGATAAAGGCGGCCTGTGCCCACGCCGATGTCTCGCTGCGAGATCTGGGCGCGGTGGCGGTCGATGTCGGCCCGGGCCTCTACACAGGTCTACGGGTGGGGGTGACCACCGCCATAACCATGGCGCACGCCCTGAGGGTGCCCGCGGTCGCGGTCAGCAGCCTCGATCTGGTCGCGTACCCGCTGCGCCACGCGGGCCGCACCATCACGGTGATGATCGACGCCCGTCGCGGCGAGGTGTTCCACGCCCGGTACGGCTGCCTTCCCGGAGGGGTCCAGCGGCTGAGCGACCCTGAGGTCGCTGCCCCCGACCACGTCGTGTCTCAGATCCTGGCCAGTGACGACGAGACGCTTGTGGTGGGGGACGGGGCGGTGCGCTACGCCTCGATGTTCGAGGGGTTGCGTGGCGTGGAGTTGGCCGATCCCGGCTTCGCTTACCCGTCGGCCGAGTCGCTGGTGCTGCTGGCGCATGCCCTAGCCGTCCGCGAGGAGTTCGTGCGACCCGACGAGATCGAGCCGCTCTACCTGCGCCAACCCGACGCGCAAGCCCTGAGGCCGAGCGGATAGGAGAGGACGATGACCGAGAGCACCGCGATCCTGGGCATTGAGACCTCTTGTGACGAGACAGCCGCGGCGGTGGTGGCCGGCGGGCAGCGGGTCCTGTCGTCGGTGGTTTCCAGCCAGGTCGATCTCCACGCCCGCTACGGAGGGGTCGTCCCCGAGGTGGCGGGACGAGCCCATGTAGAGAGGCTGGTGCCGGTGATGTCGCAGGCGCTGGTGGAGTCGGCGCTGGAGGACTCCGACATAGCGGCGGTGGCGGCCACAGCCGGTCCGGGACTGGTGGGGGCGCTGCTCGTCGGCGTGTCGGCGGCCAAGGCGCTGGCATTGGCGTGGGACGTGCCCTTCGTTGCCGTCAACCATCTGGAGGCGCATCTCCATGCAGCCTTCCTGGACGAGCCGAGTTTGGAGCTGCCCGTAGTCGTGATACTCGTGTCCGGCGGCCACACCATGCTGGTGCTGATGGAGGACCGACTGCGCTACCGCGTGCTCGGGGCAACTCTCGACGACGCCGCGGGGGAGGCCTTCGACAAGGTGGCCCGCTACATGGGCCTCGGCTATCCGGGTGGCCCGGTGATCGACCGGCTCAGTGGGCAGGGGGATCGCGACGCCATCGCCTTTCCACGGGCGATGCTGCACGACGGCTGGAACTTCTCCTTCAGCGGACTGAAGACCGCGGTCATCAACCACCTGAGGCGCCATCCCGACGCCCCGATCGAAGATGTGGCCGCGTCGTTCCAGGAGGCCGTGGCGGACGTGCTGCTGGCCAAGGCCCGCCGGGCCGCGGTCGCCCACAACGCCCGGGGCCTGTGCCTGGCCGGAGGCGTGGCGGCCAACAGCCGGCTGCGCGAGCTGACGCTCGACGCCTGCACGGCCGACGGGCTGGCCGCGTACCTGCCGAGCCGGGCCATGTGCACCGACAACGCCGCCATGGTGGCGGCGGCGGGCTGGTGGCGATTGCAGGCCGACGGACCCTCCCCGCTCACTGTTGGGGCGGACCCTTCGCTGGGCCTGCCGGAGGACTGAAACCCCGACTCCCGCGCGTTGTGGCTCCGGAAGTCGGGCCGTATCGTTGGCACTCGTCACGGGAGAGTGCCAACGCCCGTGTCCAGTCCAAGAAAACACCAGAACAGGAGTCCGGGAGGACACATGAACCTGCAGCCACTCGACGACCGCATCGTTGTGCGGCCCGGCGACGCCGAGGAGACCACCGCCAGTGGTCTCGTCATCCCCGACACCGCCAAAGAGAAGCCCCAGCAGGGCGAGGTCCTGGCGGTCGGCCCCGGTCGCCGGTCCGAGGACAGCGGTGAGATCATTCCCATGGATGTCGCGGTGGGCGACACCGTCGTCTACTCCAAGTACGGCGGGACCGAGATCACCGTCGAGGGCGAGGACCTGCTCATCCTCAACGCTCGCGACGTGCTGGCAAAGGTCGGCTGAGGTCGCCCATGCCCAAGATCCTCAAGTTCGATGAAGAGGCCCGCCGGGGCCTCGAAACGGGCGTGAACAGGCTCGCCGACGCGGTGAAAGTCACCCTCGGCCCCAAGGGCCGCAACGTGGTCCTGGACAAGAAGTTCGGCGCGCCGACCATCACCAACGACGGCGTGTCCATCGCCCGAGAGGTGGAGCTCGACGACAAGTTCGAGAACATGGGCGCCCAGCTCGTGAAGGAAGTTGCCACCAAGACCAACGACATCGCCGGCGACGGCACCACCACCGCCACCGTGCTGGCCCAGGCCCTGGTGCGCGAGGGGCTGCGCAACGTCGCCGCCGGCGCCAACCCGATGGGTCTCAAGCGGGGCATGGAGGCGGCCGTGGCCGCGGCCGTGGACTCGCTGGCCGATCAGGCCGTGCCGGTGTCCACCGACAAGGAGAAGGTGCAGTCGGTGGCGTCGATCTCCGCGGCCGACACCGAGGTGGGCGAGACGCTGGCCGAGGCGTTCGACAAGGTCGGCAAGGACGGTGTGATCACCGTCGAGGAGAGCAACACGTTCGGCATGGACCTCGACTTCGTTGAGGGCATGCAGTTCGACAAGGGCTACCTGTCGCCGTACTTCGTGACCGACCCCGAGCGCCAGGAAGCGGTGCTCGAGGAGCCCTATGTCCTGCTCAACCAGGGCAAGATCAGCGCCGTTTCGGACCTGCTGCCGGTGCTCGAGAAGGTCATGCAGACGGGCAAGCCGCTGCTGATCATCGCCGAGGACATCGAGGGCGAGGCTCTGGCCACGCTGGTGGTCAACAAGATCCGCGGCACGTTCAACTCCGCCGCGGTGAAGGCCCCCGGCTTCGGCGAGCGCCGCAAGGCGATGCTTCAGGACATGGCCATCCTCACCGGCGGCCAGGTCGTGGCCGAGGAAGTCGGCCTGAAGCTCGACTCGGTGGACCTGTCGCTGCTGGGCTCGGCCCGCAAGGTGGTCATCACCAAGGACGACACCACCATCGTGGAGGGCGCCGGCGACACCGCCGACGTCGAGGGCCGGGTCAGCCAGATCAAGGCCGAGATCGAGAACACCGACTCGGACTGGGACCGTGAGAAGCTCCAGGAGCGGCTGGCCAAGCTGGCCGGCGGCGTGGCCGTCGTCCAGGTCGGTGCGGCCACCGAGGTGGAGCTCAAGGAGACCAAGCACCGCATCGAGGACGCCATCTCGGCCACCCGGGCCGCCATCGACGAGGGCATCGTCGCCGGCGGCGGCACCGCGCTGCTGCGCTGCCGTGCCGCGGTGGCAGCCGTGGCGGCCGATCTGCAGGGTGACGAGGCCACGGGTGCTCGCATCATCGGCGACGCCCTGTCGGCTCCCACCCGGCTGATCGCGGAGAACGCAGGCCATGAGGGTGCCATCGTGGTGCGCGAGGTCGAGGCGGCATCCGGCTCGGAAGGCTTCGACGCGGTCGCAGGCGAGATAGTCGACCTGATCGGAGCGGGTGTGATCGACCCGGTGAAGGTGACCCGGGCTGCTCTGCAGAACGCGGCATCCATCGCCGGGCTGATGCTCACCACTGAGGTGCTCGTGGCCGACAAGCCCGAGGAGAAGCCCCCGCCCGGTCCTCCTGGCGGCATGGACGGTATGGGAGGCATGGGCGGCATGGGCGGCATGATGTAGCCGTTCGCCTCCCGCGAACATTCACAGGAGCCCGGGCCAGGCCCGGGCTCCTGCGCGTCCGGAGTCCAAAGGGTTCTGTACCCTCGGCTCCGAGCGGCCGCCGGCCATTGACCGGAGAGGCGCGCTAGTGCAGTATTCGCGCAGCGTTCGAGTATGAGAAAGATTGCACGGAGTCAGGCAAATAGACGGCATGTTCAAATCAACTCGACGCACGCCGCATCGCCTCCGTTCGCGGACCGCCATGGCTGCGGTCTTGGCCCTGGCGTTGCTGGCGGCGGCATGCGGCGAGGACGATCCGATTGCCGCACCCACGACTGCGCCGGTGACGACTACGACCGCCCCTCCGACTACGACCGCAGCGGACGCCCCTCCGACCACGACCACCACCGCGGCGGCTGAGCCCGAGCCCGGAGAAGCGGCGGCGGACGAGCCGAGTACAAGCGCGGCCAAGTCCGACGAGGGCGCGAGCGGCGAGATTCTCTGGTCGGATGTGTTCGACGACTCGAGCGCCTCTGCTCAGGCCTGCATTCGTGAGTCGTTGGAGGAGGAGGACCTGGACGCGGCGCTGGCCCGGCCTGTCACTTCCGATGACTTCCCGACCGATGATGACATGTCGATGCTGGCCTGCATCGGTCCGGAGCACGCTCGCGACGTGGTCCTGTCCGGTCTGGTCCGGTCCATGCAGACCGAAACCGGGATCATGATCGGAGCCGAGGAGACGGCCTGCCTTCGGGAGTCGATGGCTGGCATCGACGTGATTGGCATGGTCGAGTCTTCAGATGATTTGGGCGCGATTGCGTTGCTGGGCGCCTTCGGGCGGTGCCTGGGAGACGCGTTCATCTCGCTCATGCTCGTGGACTCCGGAGTCGAGTTCGAGGACTTGAGCGACGGCGAGAAGGCCTGCCTGCGAGAACGGCAGGCTGGAGTGGACTGGGACGGCTTCACCGGCGACCCCGAAGCCAGCTTCGAAGCGTTCCTTGAATTGTCTTTCGGCATGTTCGAATGCCTGCCCGAGCTCGGCTTCGACGGGGTCTCGTCCGTGGAGGCCCCGGCTGGCGTTGATGACGATCACGCCAACTCGTCGGCGGACGCCACTGCGACGAGGGTGGGCGAGGCGACCGGGGGGTCGCTGGAATACGACGGCGATGTCGATTTCTTCGTGTTCGACGCCGTGGAGGGCGACTTCTATGAGTTGAGCGTGGCGCCGGGGACGCTGGAGGATCCGACGGTCGCGCTGTACGGCGTCGAGGGTTGGCAGCTGAACTATGACGACGACTCCGGCGGCTCGTGGGCGCCTCTGCTGTACTGGTCCGCGGACGGTACGGGTCCGCGCTATGTGGAGGTGGGCGGCTACGGCACCGGGTCCTACACCCTGACGATCGCCGTCTCCGACCTCGAAGACGACCACGCCGACTCCTCGGAGGGCGCCACTGCGATAGAGGTGGGCGAGGCGGTCCAGGGGACGTTGCACTATGACGATGATGTCGACTACTTCGTGTTCGATGCCGTCTGGGGCGAGCGTTACGAGCTGAACGTGGAGCCGGGGACGTTGGAGGATCCGACGCTGGCACTGTATGACGCCGACGTTTGGCAGCTGGATTATGACGACGACTCGGGAGACGGGCTGGCGCCGCTCCTGTTCTGGTTCGCGGACGGTTCTGGTCCGCTCTATGTGGTGGTGGGCGGCTACGGCATCGGGTCCTACACCCTGACTGTCGCTCGCGGCTAGCCGACAGCCGCCCACACGCCGCGGTGACCGCCGCGGCCCACCGCCTCGGGGCGCGGCGGCGCCCGGCCGCCTCGGTAGCCTCACTCAGATGGATCGCCCGGCGCCTGACCCGCGCAAGCTGCTGGACCACTGGGAGGAGTGGGAGCGGGGCGAGACACCGCCGGGCCGGGTGATGAGCGACCTCAAGACCGGCGGGCTGCGGGAGCTTCTCCAGGACCTGGCCGCGGCCGCAGCCGGCGGTGGGGAAGAATCCTGACCGACTCGACCGGACCGACCTCCGCGGTCTTCGATCCGCCGCAGGCCCCTGCCGGAAGGGGCGGATCCCAGCACATCCCCCGCCCGGCCGATGCCCGGATGGGCGGGCAGCCGCCTTGGGCCGGGCTTCCGGAGCAGCGACGCCGCCCGAGCCTGGAACAGGTGCTGAAGGCGGTCGTGGACACCCCGCCCGGGTTCGTCCCCTCGCCGGCAACGGTGCCACGAGGGTCGGCACCATCAGGCGTGCTGGTGCTGCTCTACGAGCACCAAGGAGAGCCGTGGGTGGTTCTCACCCGACGCTCCTGGCACCTCCGGCACCACGCCGGTGAAGTCTCGTTTCCGGGCGGCAGGCGGGAGCCGGGCGACGCCGACCTGTGGGCTACCGCACTGCGGGAGGCGACCGAGGAGATCGGTCTGGACCCTGCCAGCGTGTCCCGGATCGGCCGGCTCGACAGCTTCGTCACCGTCGGATCCCGGTCGCTGGTGTGCCCGTTCGTGGCCACCGTCGACCAACGCCCCGAGCTCGTGCCCGACCCGGTCGAGGTGGAACAGGTGCTGCACGTCTCGCTGGCCGAGCTGACCGACCCCGAAGCATGGCGAGAGGAGATCTGGCCGCTGGGAGAAGCCCTCGGCGGTGACCGCGCCATGACCTTCTTCGAGCTCAACGGCGACACCGTCTGGGGGGCGACCGCAGCTGTGCTGCGCAGGCTCCTGACGATGGTGATCGTGGGGGGCGACGCCGGGTAGGCTCGTCCGGTGCCCGGCTTCCGGCGCTTCGATCTCTTGGTGCCTAGCCCAATGAGCGAACCCGTGCGAAGGTGGCAGAGCCAGGGGGGCTTCGATGGCTGAGATTGACATCGGGTTGGGCAAGTCCGGTCGCCGCGCCTACCGGCTAGACGAGATCGCCATCATCCCCAGCCGGCGCACCCGCGACCTGGAGGACGTGGACATCTCCTGGCAGATCGACGCCTACCGCTTCGACATCCCGGTCCTGGCAGCCTCCACCGACAGCGTGACCAGCCCGGCCACCGCCGTGCGGATGGGGGAACTCGGGGGCGTCGGCGTGCTCGACCTGGAAGGCATCTGGACCCGATGCGAGGACCCCACCGCCGATCTGGCCGAGCTGTCCACCGCGCCGTTGGAGGTGGCCACAGCCCGCCTGCGCGAGCTGTACGCCCGGCCCGTACAGCCGGAATTGGTGGCCGCCCGCATCGCCGAGATCGCGGAGGCCGGGGTGCGCACCGCCGGTCGGGTGCGACCCCAGCGGGCCGAGAAGCTCGCGCCCCACGCCATCGCCGCCGACATCAATCTGCTGGTGATCTCAGGCACGATCGTCTCAGCCGAACACGTCTCGTCGGCGGGCGACCCCCTCAACCTCAAGACGTTCATCCGGCGCATGCAGACGCCGGTCATCGTCGGAGGCTGCGTGAGCTACCAGGCTGCCCTGCACCTGATGCGCACCGGCGCGGCCGGCGTGCTGGTGGGGGCAGGCTCGGGACACGTGGGAACCACCCGCCACGTGCTCGGCCTCGACGCGCCGCAGGCCACCGCCATCGCCGATGCTCGGGCGGCCCGCATGCGCCACCTCGACGAGACCGGCGTGTACTGCCACGTGATCGCCGACGGCACGATGCGCACCGCGGGCGACATCGCCAAGGCGATCGTGTGTGGCGCCGACGCGGCAATGGTCGGTCTCCCGCTGGCGTCAGCCTCCGACTCGCCGTGCCCGGGCCGGCACTGGGATCTGTCGGCCGGCCATGCGACGCTGCCCCGGGGGCGCATCATGGATGTCGAGCCGCGGGGCACGCTCGCGGAGGTCCTCCACGGCCCCGCTCTCGGCCCCGGCGGCAACACCAACCTGATGGGTGGGCTGCGCACCTCCATGGCCAAGTGCGGCTACACCGACGTGAAGGACTTCCAGCGGGCCGCCGTCGCCATAGTCTCGCCGTGATCGAGGCCGCGCCGGGTCCCGGCGGTGCCTTCGACACCGTCCTGGTGGTGGACTTCGGGGCCCAGTACGCGCAGCTGATCGCCCGGCGGGTGCGCGAGTGCGAGGTGTACAGCGAGATCGTGCCGGCGGCGATCACCGCAGCCGAGGTCTCGGCCCGCCGGCCGGCCGGCGTGATCCTCAGCGGTGGACCGGCCTCGGTGCACGTCGAGGGCGCGCCGACCCTCGATCCCGCCATCTACGAGCTCGGTGTGCCGATTCTCGGCATCTGCTACGGAGCCCAGCTGATCGCCGAGCAGTTGGGAGGCTCGGTCGGTCCCAACGAGCGGGGCGAGTACGGCCGGGCCGAGATGACGGTGGCCGGCGACGGCGGCGTCCTGCTGGCCGGGCTGCCTTCACGCCAGCCGGTGTGGATGAGCCACTTCGATGCCATCGCCGAGCCGCCGGCGGGAGCGACGGTCACCGCCGCCACTGAGGCTTCGCCGGTAGCCGCGTTCGAGAACCCCGAACGGGGACTGTTCGGGGTGCAGTTCCATCCCGAGGTCGAGCACACCGCCCATGGCCACGATGTCATGGAGCGCTTCCTGCGGCGGGCGTGCGGCGCCGGTCCGAGCTGGTCGATGCACTCGATCATCGACGCCGCAGTGACATCCGTCCAGAACCAGGTCGGCGATGGCCGTGCCATCTGCGGCTTGTCGGGGGGCGTGGACTCCGCGGTGGCCGCCGCGCTGGTGCACAAGGCCATCGGCACCCGGCTGACGTGCGTGCTGGTCGACACCGGTCTGCTGCGCGAGGGCGAGGCCGACCAG
Organism: Acidimicrobiaceae bacterium; assembly: GCA_009835735.1. Classification (GTDB taxonomy): domain Bacteria; phylum Actinomycetota; class Acidimicrobiia; order Acidimicrobiales; family Aldehydirespiratoraceae; genus Aldehydirespirator. Next base: position 29,358 of record VXWX01000041.1, on the reverse strand, counting down.
GTGGAGGAGACCTTCGGCCGCCACTTCGGAGTCGATCTCGTCCGCCTCGACGCGGCCACCGAGTTCTTCTCCGCGCTGGAAGGCGTCACCGAGCCCGAGGCCAAGCGAAAGGTGGTCGGCGAGCAGTTCATACGGGCCTTCGAGCGAGCTCGCAACCAGGTTCCCGACGCCGCGTTCCTGGTGCAGGGGACGCTGTATCCCGACGTGATCGAGTCGGGCGCCACCACCCACTCGTCCACCATCAAGAGCCACCACAACGTGGGCGGCCTGCCCGACGACCTGGACTTCGAGCTGGTGGAGCCGCTGCGGTCGCTGTTCAAGGACGAGGTGCGGGCCGTGGGAGCCCAGTTGGGTCTGCCCTCTGAGATCGTGCACCGCCAGCCCTTCCCCGGTCCGGGCCTGGCCGTTCGCATCATCGGGGAGGTCACCCCCGAGGCGGCCGACACTCTCCGCCACGCCGATGCCATCGTGCGCTCGGAGTTGCGGGCCGCCGGCCTGGAGCGTGAGATATGGCAGTCGTTCGCAGTGCTGCCCGACATCCGCACAGTCGGCGTCATGGGCGACGAGCGCACCTACGGGCGGCCGGTGGTGATCCGGGCGGTCACCAGCTCCGATGCCATGACCGCCGACTGGGCTCGCCTGCCTCACGATGTGCTGGAGGCCATGAGCAGCCGGGTCATCGCTGAGGTCGATGGAGTCAACCGGGTGGTCTACGACATAACTTCCAAGCCCCCCGCCACCATCGAATGGGAGTAGCGCGAGAGGGTTAGCCGAGAGCTTGGTCGAGGTCGGCGAGAAGGTCGTCGATGGTCTCGATGCCGACGGACAGGCGGATCAGGCCGGGATCGACGGCCAGAGGAGAGTCGGCCACCGACAGGTGGGTCATGGTGGACGGCTGCTCGATGAGCGACTCCACCGCGCCCAGCGACTCGGCCAGTCGAAAGACCCGGGTGGAGCTGACCGTGTCTACGGCCGCATCCTCACCGCCGGTCAGGATGCACGACACCATCCCCCCGAAGCCCCGCATCTGGCGTGCCGCCAAGCCATGACCCGGATGGTCCGCGAGGCCCGGGTACAGCACGCGGGCGACCCTGGGGTGGTTGGCCAGGTGCTCGGCCACCGCCTGTGCGTTGGCGCAGTGGCGGTCCATTCGGACGCCCAGAGTCTTGATGCCCCTGAGCAGCAGGTAGCAGTCGAACGGGCTGGGCACCGCGCCCGCCGCGTTCTGGACGAAGGCCAACTGCTCGGCCAGTTCGTCATCGTTGGTGGCGACGAAGCCGCCGACCACGTCGGAATGGCCGCCCAAGTACTTCGTGCTGGAGTGAACCACGACATCGGCGCCCAAGGCCAGCGGGTTCTGCAGGTACGGCGTGGCGAAGGTGTTGTCCACGATCACTGCGGCCCCCGCGGAGCGGGCAGTGTCGGCTACCGCCGCGATGTCGACCACGGCCAGCATGGGGTTGGTCGGTGTCTCGACCCACACCTGCCGGGTCTCGGGCCGCAGCGCGCCTGCCAGAGCCGCGGGGTCGGTCAGGTCCACTGCCGACCATGTGATGCCCCGCTCGCCGTAGATCCGGGCGATCAGCCGGAACGTTCCCCCGTAGGCGTCGAGACCGAGCACAACGTGGTCGCCGGGGCGCAGCAGGCCCACCAGCGCATCCTCGGCGGCCATGCCGCTGGCGAACGCGAAACCGTGCCCCGCCCCCTCCAGGCCGGCCACGCTGCGCTCCAGCGCGGCCCGGGTCGGGTTAGACGTGCGGGAGTACTCGTAGCCCCGGTGCTGGCCCGGCGCGGCCTGCACGAAAGTGGTGGCCAGATGGATGGGCACGGTGATGGCCCCCGTGGTCTCGTCGGGCTCCTGGCCGACATGGACGGCCCGGGTCTCGAACCCCCAGGCATCCTCGCGTCCGCTCACAGGCCCACCCCGTCTGTGAGGGCGCCGCCCGAGATGGACGACAGATAGCTGAGCACATCGGTGCTGGAGACCACCGCCCGGGGCCGGCCGCCGTCGAGCACCAGCAGCGCCGGCGATCGCTCCAGCTTCGTCACTGCCAGGGCCACCGGCTCACCGATGCCGATCTGCTCCAGGGGCCTGCTCATCACGCTCTCCACCGGCCGGCCGAGCAGGTCCCCGTTGAAGGCCAGAGCCATCAGTTGCAATTCGTGGACCGATCCCATCACCTCGGCCGCGGCCAGCGGCATCTCGCCCTTGGCCACCGGAAGCTGGCTCAGCCCGTTGTCGCGCATGTGGGTCACGGCCAGGCTCACGGGGTCGTCGGGATTCACGTACACCAGCGGCGGCAGCGCACCCTCCTTGGCGTCCAGCACATCCTTCACGCAGGGGTGCTCGCCGATCAGGAACCCGTGCGACGCCATCCAGTCGTCGTTGAACACCTTCGACAGGTAGCCGCGGCCTGAGTCGGGCAGCAGCAGCACGACCACATCATCGGGACTGCAGTCCCGGGCCACCTCGGCGGCCGCGCACACCGCCGTTCCTCCTGAGCCTCCGATCAGGAGGCCCTCGCGGTGGGAGACCAGCCGGGCCATGTCGAAGGAGGCCTGGTCGGACACGGCAATCACACGGTCCACCACGTCGGGGTGGTAGGTCTCGGGCCAGAAGTCCTCGCCGATGCCCTCCACCAGGTAGGGCCGGCCGGACCCGCCGCTGAACACAGAGCCCTCCGGGTCGGCCGCGATGATCTGCACCGACGGGTTCTGCCGCTTGAGGTAGCGGCCCACTCCGCTGATGGTGCCCCCGGTGCCCGGCCCGGCCACGAAATGGGTGATGCGGCCGTCGGTCTGACGCCAGAGCTCGGGTCCGGTCGTCTTCTCGTGGGCGAGGGGGTTCTCCTGGTTGAAGTACTGGTTGGGCTGGTAGGCACCCGGCGTGGAGGCCATGAGCCGCTCAGCGGTGGAGTAGTAGGAGTCGGGGTCCTCGGGGGCCACTGCCACCGGGCACACCACAACCTCGGCGCCGTAGGCCCGTAGCAGCTGCACCTTCTCGGGGCTCACCTTGTCGGTCATCACGAAGACGCACCGGTAGCCCCGCTGGGCCCCGACCATGGCCAGGCCGACGCCGGTGTTGCCCGAGGTGGGCTCGATGATCGTTCCGCCCGGTTTGAGCAGCCCGTCGCGCTCTGCCCCGTCGATCATCGCGATGGCGATGCGGTCCTTGACGCTGCCGCCGGGGTTGAGCATCTCGAGCTTGGCCAGCACGTCGCAGCGGGCCTCGGGAATCGCCCGCCGCATCCGCACCAGCGGCGTGTTCCCTACGAGGTCGAGGACGGAGTCGGCGACCTCCACGCCCGGCAGGCTATCGGGCCAAAGCGGTGTCGGGTGGCGGCAGTAGGGTGGCCTTGATGGTGGAATCGGCGATTCTGGAGGACCTGAACCCGGCCCAGTACGAGGCGGTCACCCATACCGGCGGACCGCTCCTGGTGGTGGCCGGAGCGGGGTCGGGCAAGACCCGCGTGCTCACCCATCGCATCGCCCATCTGATCGACCATCACGGCCTGTCGCCGTTCGACATCCTGGCCATCACATTCACCAACAAGGCTGCCGGCGAGATGCGCGACCGTGTCGGCACGCTCGTGGGGCCGGTGGCCGAGAGCATGTGGGTGTCGACGTTCCACGCGGCCTGCGTGCGCATCCTGCGCCGCGACGCCGCCTACATCGACTACCCGAGCCGCTTCACCATCTACGACCAGGGCGACGCGGTGCGCCTGTGCGGCTACGTGCTGCGCGACCTGAACCTCGACCAAAAGCGGTTCCCGCCCCGGGCGATCCACGCCACCATCTCCGCGGCCAAGAACGACAACATCGGCGCCGAGCAGTACGCCGAGCAGGCCTCCAACATCTTCGAGCGGCGCATCGCGGAGGTGTTCGGCCACTACCAGCGCCGCCTCGCCGCGGCCGCGGCCATGGACTTCGACGATCTGCTCCTGCGCACGGTCGAGCTGTTCCGGAACTGCCCGGAGGTACTTGAACGCTGGCGGCAGCGGTTCGCCCATGTGCTCGTGGACGAGTACCAGGACACCAACCCTGTGCAGAACGAGCTGGTGATCAGCCTGGGCGCCGAGAGCCGCCAGGTGACCGCGGTGGGCGACGCCGACCAGTCGATCTACGCCTTCCGTGGCGCCGACATCCGCAACATCCTCGAGTTCGAGCGGGCCTTCGACGACGTCCGCATCGTCGTGCTGGAACAGAACTACCGCAGCACCCAGACCATCCTCGACGCCGCCAATTCAGTGATCGTCAACAACGCCGGCCGCAAGCCCAAGGACCTGTGGACCGACCAGGGGTCGGGGCCGGCCATCGTCCGCTACCACGCCGACGACGAGGAGGACGAGGCCCGCTACGTGGTCAGCGAGATCGTGCGCCGCGCCGACGAAGAGCAGATGCGTTTCTCCGAAACGGCCGTCTTCTATCGCACCAACGCCCAGTCGCGGGCGGTGGAGGAGCAGCTCATCAAGGCCGAGATCCCCTACCGGCTGGTGGGAGGCACCCGCTTCTACGACCGCCGGGAGGTGCGCGACGCCATGGCCTACCTCAAGACAGTCACCAACCCCGGCGACGAGGTGAGCGTGAAACGGGCGCTGGGCGTGCCCAAGCGGGGTGTGGGCGCCACTTCGGTGGCCAAGATCGACGCCTACGTAGCCGACTCCGGACTCACGTTCTACGAGGCGCTCCGACACTGCGCGGAGGCCGGCGTCACCGGACGCTCGGCGGCCGGCATCCGGCAGTTCTGCACGCTGATCGACGGAGCCGTCAGCCTGGAGGCGTCGCCGGCCGCGGTGCTCCAGGAGCTGCTGGAGCGCTCCGGATACCTGGACGAGTTGCGTTCCGAGAAGTCGGTCGAGGCTGACGGCCGCTTGGAGAATCTGGCGGAGCTGGTAGGGGTGGCCGGCGAGCACGACACCCTCGACGAGTTGCTGGAGGCGGTGGCGCTGGTGGCCGACACCGACGAACTGGCCGACGCCGGTTCCGATGAGTCCGCGGTCACGCTCATGACCATGCACTCGGCCAAGGGCCTCGAGTACCCCGACGTCTACATGATCGGGATGGAGGACGGCGTGTTCCCCCACATCCGGGCCCTGGGCGAGCCTCACGAGCTGGAGGAGGAGCGCCGCCTCGCCTACGTCGGCATCACCCGGGCCATGCGCCAGCTCACCCTCACGCACGCCTGGAGCCGGCTGCTGTACGGCAGCCGGCAGTACAACCCGCCGAGCCGGTTCCTCAAGGAGATCCCCGACGAGCTGCTGCAGACCGTCGACGGGTCCCGGGTGGTGCGCAGCCGCTACTACAGCCGCAGCCGGCGTGAGCGCAGCCTCGACCGGCGGTCGGCCAACCGCGACGAGATCGTTCAGCGGGCCCTCGACGCCGGCCGACAACCCCCGCCGTCGGTGTCAGGTGCCGACCGCCTGGGCCTCAAGGTGGGAGACGACGTGCGCCACGCCCAGTGGGGCGAGGGTGTGATCCTGAACATCGAGGGCGCGGGGGACGACGCGCAGGCGTCGGTGCGGTTCCCCACCGTAGGAGAGAAGCAACTACTGCTGTCGTGGGCCCCGCTGGAGAAGATCTAGCGCCCTGACCCTCAGGCGTCGTGGACCGCGATGCGCAGGCGCTTGTTGGCCTTGCCCTTCGACTCGGTCTTGACCACCTCGAAGCGGCCCACCTCTCCAGTGGAGGGCAGGTGGGTGCCCCCGTCGGCCTGCTTGTCCAGCCCGACGATGTCGACCACCCGGATCTCGGTCACCGACTCCGGTATGAGGTTGACCTTGGTGCGGATGAGATCCTCGTCGGCCAGGGCCTCGGCCCGGGGCAGGAACGAGATCTCGATCGGACGGTCGGCGGCGATCTCCGCGTTGACCAGCTCGGTGACCTGCGCCGCGAACCCCTCGGGCAAAGGATCGAACTCGAAGTCCATGCGGGCCGACAGCGGGGCCATGTTCCCGCCGGTCACGGACACGCCCCACGTGTTGTAGATCACCCCGCAGAGGATGTGCAGCGCGGTGTGGGTGCGCATCAGGGCATGGCGGCGCTCCCAGTCGAGTTCCCCGCGCAGCGGCGTGCCTGCCGGCGGCGCCGGGGCGTCGAGGGTGTGCCACACCACGCCGTGGCCCCTCACGTCGGTCACCGTCGCCCTGCTGCCGTGGAAGCTCAGCGTTCCGGTGTCGTGGGGCTGGCCGCCGCTGGTGGCGTAGAAGGCGGTGGCGTCGAGGGCCACCCGCCCGTCGTCGTCGACCGCGGCCACGGTGGCGTCGAAGGCCCGGCACTGGGCGTCGCGCAGGAATATCCGGTCGGTGGGGTTCACGTCAGCCATAGGGCCTCCAAGTATGGCAAGTCATCCGCGGTTGGTTCATCGCGGGTTGATGTCGACCCGGACGTCGCCGTCCACGACCGCCACGCTGAAGTGGCGCAGGCCGGCGCCGGCCGCGTCCACGACGTCGTCGGAGTCGCAAGTGTTGACGAATTCAGCCCGCTCGGCCTGCCACTCGAAGAAGCAATCCCGGCTCTGACCGGGCCGGCGAGCCTCGAAGGCCAGCCATCCCGACTCGGGATCGTCCCCGAGGTGCTGCAGGATGATGTCGAGTTCGCCGTCGGCCACGTCCCCGAACAGGATCGGCCCCCGGTCGGCGATCTCAGCGCTGATCCGGCCGGTCTCCATGTCGCGGAAGTCCCGGTCGCCGAGGCGGATCTCAACGTCGGTCCCGCCCCGGCTCAGCAGCAGCACCCCCAGGACCAGACCCAATGCGACCACCACCCCCGCCAAGCCCACCACCACGACGGTGCGAAGGTCGGGACGGGGACCGCTGGAAACGGGCATCGCGGCCTAGTATCGCCGCTCGTGGATCTGTTCGAGCACCAGGGCAAGGAACTGTTCGCCCGGTACGGACTGCCGGTTCCCACAGGCGAAGTGGCGTTCTCGCCCGACGACGCGGTAGCCGCGGCCTCCAGGCTCGGCCTGCCCGTGGTGGTGAAGGCCCAAGTCCACACCGGAGGGCGGGGCAAGGCCGGGGGCGTGAAGCTGGCCGCCGACCTCGACGCCGTGCGCAGCCATGCCGCCGGCATCCTGGGCCTCGACATCTCGGGTCACATCGTGCACCGCCTCTGGATCGAGCAGGCGTCCGACATCGCCGAGGAGTACTACGCCAGCTTCACCCTCGACCGCTCCGCCCGAAAGCACCTGGGGATGCTGTCGGCCGAGGGCGGCGTGGACATCGAGACCGTGGCCGCCCGCGACCCCGACGCCATCGCCCGCATCCACATCGACCCGGTGGACGGATTGTCGCAACCGGCGTGCCGGCAATGGGTGCAGGCTGCCCGCATCACGGGTTCTGCGGCGGACGCGGTGGCTGATGTGCTGGTGACCCTGTACGGCGCCTACGTGGACGCCGACGCCGACCTGGTCGAGGTCAACCCGCTCATCGTGACCTCCGGCGGAGACGTGGTGCTGCTCGACTCGAAGGTCACCCTGGACGCCAACAGCGCGTTCCGCCACGACGACTACGCCCAGTACGACGCCACGCAGACCCGCGACGAGCGGGAGCAGGCCGCCCACGCCAAGCGGCTGCAGTACGTGGGCCTGGACGGCTCGGTCGGGGTGATCGCCAACGGCGCGGGCCTGGCCATGAGCACCGTGGACGTCGTGAACCAGGTGGGGGGCAGCCCCGCCAACTTCCTCGACATCGGCGGAGGCGCCAACGCGGAGGTCATGGCGGGCGCGCTGGAGGTGATCAACAACGATCCCGCGGTGCGGGCCATCCTGATCAACATCTTCGGGGGCATCACCCGAGGCGAGGAGATCGCCAACGGCATCATCGAGGCCACTCGCCGGGTCGACATCGACTCGCCCATCGTGATCCGCCTCGACGGCACCAACGCGGCCGAGGGCCGGGAACTGCTGGAGCCCCACCTGGGCGGTGCCCTGATGATGGAGCCGACGATGCTGGACGCCGCCCGCCGGGCGGTGGAACTGGCCGGAGCTGCCGGCGGGCAGGTGCAGCCATGAGCATCTTCGTGGATGAGAACACCCGGGTGGTGTACCAGGGGCTCACCGGCTCGCAGGGCCGCTACTACGGCCTGCTCAACCGGGACTACGGCACCCAGGTCGTGGCCGGCACCAACCCCCGCAAGGCCGGGACCGATGTGGACGGCGTTCCCATCTTCGCCACCGTCGCCGACGCTGCGGCGGCCACCGGTGCCACCGTGAGCTGCGTGTTCATCCCCGCGCCGGGAGTGCCCGGCGCGGTGCTCGAGGCGGCCGAAGCCGGCATGGAGCTGGTTGTGGTGATCACCGAGGGAGTGCCCGCTCACGACGAGGCCTTCCTGTTCAACAAGCTGCAGCGAGATCATCCGGATGTGCGGCTGCTCGGCCCCAACTGCCCGGGCATCATCAGCCCCGGCAAGTGCAACATCGGCATCACCGCCGGGCACATCGCTGAGGCAGGAGGCCCGGTGGGGATTGTCAGCCGCTCGGGCACGCTGACCTACCAGGCGCTGTACGAGCTCAAGCAGCAACAGATCGGTGTGACCACCTGCATGGGCATCGGCGGCGACCCGGTGCCTGGCACGACCTTCGTCGACTGCTTGGCCGCCTTCGAGGCCGATCCTGAGACCCGAGCCGTGATGATGATCGGCGAGATCGGTGGATCGGCCGAGGAGGAGGCGGCCGACTTCATCGCCGAGCACATGACCAAGCCCGTCGTCGCCTACGTGGCCGGCGTCACCGCGCCGCCCGGCAAGAAGATGGGCCACGCCGGCGCCATCGTGTCGGGCGGCAAGGGCACGGCCGCAGCCAAGATGGAGGCGCTGACCTCGGCCGGGGCCCGGGTGGGCCAGAACCCCACCGAGGCCGGCGAATTGATGGTGGAGATCGTCGCTTCCCTGTAAGGATGGCCTCGATGAATGAGCCGAGGCGGGCCCTGATCTCTGTCTTCGACAAGACGGGTGTGGTCGGGTTGGCCGCGGGGCTGGCCGAGTTGGGATGGGAGCTGATCGCCAGTGGCGGCACGGCCCGGGCGATCGCCGCTGCGGGTCTGCCCGTGGTCGATGCGGCCGATCACACCGGATCGCCGACCATGCTGGGTCACCGGGTGGTGACTCTGCACCCCCGCATCCATGGCGGGATCCTGGCCGACCGCGACGATCCGGCCCATCAGGCCGATCTGGAAGCCAACAGCATCGATCCGATCGATCTGGTGGTGGTGAACCTGTATCCGTTCGAGGCGTCGCCCGGAATCGAGACGATCGACATCGGCGGACCGACCATGGTGAGGGCCGCAGCCAAGAACCATGCCCACGTCGGCGTGGTGGTCGACCCCGACGACTACGAGGCCGTTCTGGGGGAGCTCCGCTCGGTCGGACGCTTGTCAGCGGCCACCCGCCTCCGACTGGCCGGCAAGGCGTTCGCCCACACCGCGGCATACGAGGCCACCATCGCCGGGTGGTTCGACGCCGAGTCCGGACCCGATGAGCCCGGCTTGCCTGCCGTGATCCGACTAGAGCTCGAGCGGGCCGAGACCCTGCGCTACGGCGAGAACCCCCACCAGCAAGGCGCCCGCTACCGCGCCCGGGGGACCTCTGGGTTCTTCGACCGCGTGGTCCAGCACGGCGGCCCGGCGCCGAGCTACCTCAACCTCATGGACGCCGAAGCGGCCTGGCACCTGGCCCACGACCTGGGCGACCACCCGACCGCGGTGATCGTCAAGCACGCCAACCCGTGCGGAGCAGCCGTAGCCAAAGATCTGGCCACCGCCTATTCGCGGGCCTTCGACTGCGATCGGCGCAGCGCCTTCGGCGGGGTGGTGGCCACCAACGCGTTGGTCGACGAGGCCACCGCCGAAGCCATGGTCGCCGCAGCCCAGGCCGACGTCGTGATCGCGCCCGGCTATGCGGAGGGCGTGATCGAGCGGCTGGCCGCCCGCCGGGCCAACACCCGCCTGCTGGAGGCACCCGCAAACGCGCCTTCCATCCCGGCGTGGGAGCTGCGAACCCTGGGCGGCCTGGCCGACGAGTTCCTGGTGCAGACGCCCGGTCGGCTGGAGGCCGAGCCAGCGGACTGGCGGTTGGTTACGGCCCGGGCGCCCACCGAAGCCGAGTGGTCCGACGCGGTGTTCGCCTGGCGGGTGTGCGCCCACACAAGCTCGAACGCGATCGTGCTGGCCAAGGATGGCACGGCGTGGGGGATAGGTGCGGGCCAACAGAACCGGGTGCAGGCCGGCGAGATCGCCGCGGCCAAGGCCGCCGGCCGGGCCGCGGGCGGCGCCTGCGCCAGCGACGGCTTCTATCCGTTCGCCGACGGCATCCACGCCGCGGCGGACGCCGGCGTAGCGGTGGTGGTTCAGCCCGGCGGCTCAGTCAACGACGCCGAAGTGACAGCCGCCGCCGACAAGCGCGGCATCGCCATGCTCTTCACCGGCGAGCGCCAGTTCCGCCACTAGCGCACAAGTCTCCTAGTGCCCTGAGCCGTTCGCTGCGTGGATGTGGACCGCTCGGCGGGCTCGGTGCGACGAACTTCCGTCAATTATCCACCTATGCGGTGGTTTCTTGACAGAAGTTCGGCCGTGGAGACTGTCGACGAACTCGCGAATCGGCGCACTAGGAGCGACGGCGGCGGGTGCGGCGGCGGGCTAGGCGGTCCTCGGTTGCCGGGGCTGACGGCGGCGCCGAGTCGATGTCGGGGGGCGGCTCGTCGCCGGCCAGCACGGCCGCGATCTTGGCGGTGTGGGCCGGCGTGCTTCCGCAGCAACTGCCGATCACGGCCACCCCGGCGGCCCGGGCCCGGTGGGCGTGGGCGGCCAGCACCTCGGGGGTGCCGTCGTAGACCAGCGCGTCACCGCTCCACACCGGCACGCCCGCGTTGGGCTTGGAGATCACCGGCGTCCCGGTTGAGGCCGCAGTCATTGAGATCACGGCTGCCTCGGTATCGGCAATGTTGTTGCCGCAGTTGGCCCCCATCGCGGCCAGGCCCAGCCCGCCCAGACGTTCGGCCATCTCGGTGCCGGTGACGCCCATCATGGTGCGGCCGGCCGTGTCGAAGCTCATGGTGGTGGCCACGGGAAGATCGCATGCGGCGCGGGCCCCCCGCACCGCGGCCTCAACCTCGTCGAGGTCGCTCATCGTCTCGATCCACAGCACATCCGCGCCTCCGGCGGCTAGTCCGGCAGCCTGCTCGGCGAACGCGGCCTCGCAAGCCGCCGCCGACATGTTGCCCATCGGCTCCAGCAGTTCACCGGTCGGGCCCATCGAGCCGGCCACCAGCAGCTGACGGCCCGCCCGCTCCATTTCGGCGTCGGCCTCGATGCGGGCGTTGCCGGCCGCTGCCCGGTTCAACTCGACCACCCTGTCCTGGAGGCTGTGCAGGGCCAAGCGGAACGAGGTTCCTCCGAAGCTGTTGGTGACCACCAGATCGGCTCCCGCCCGCAGGTACGCCCGATGGATGGCTCTCACTTCCTCGGTGTGATGCACATTCCAGGCCTCGGGAGGGTCCCCGGCGCTGAGGCCGACCGCGAAGAGTTGGGTGCCCATGGCCCCGTCGGCCACGATGTGGCCCTTGGCCTCCAGGAGCCCGCTGATCGACGCGGTCATGGACCCCGGTCCGGCATGTCGCAACTCCCTCCGTCGCGGTTGGCCACGGGTGGCCTGCACCTGTCACGGTAGCGCCCGCTCCGGTCGGCTCGGGCGCAGTACCAGCGGTACCCTGACCGCCATGACCCTCGCCCCAGCCCGGTCGGACGGCCCTCGATCCGCCCTGGAACTCGACGTCAAGCCCATCGCCGGAGCGCTCGGGGCCGAGGTGAGAGGCCTCGATCCCGACCGCCTCGACGAGCGGGCCGCAGCCGCGCTGCGCGATGCTCTCGACACCCACCTGGTGATCTTCCTGCCCGGGCTGGGCCCCAACGTCGAGCAGTTGCGAGACATCGGCGCACTGTTCGGCGAACTCGAGGTGCATCCGTACATCGACAAGGTCGACGAGAACACCCCCGAGGTGTGCGTGCTCGACACGTCGGCCACTCCGAAGGCCGACATCTGGCACACCGACGTGACTTACAGCGAGCACCCCCCGATCGCCGCGCTGCTGCACATGGTGCAGTGCCCGCCCGCAGGCGGAGACACCATGTGGATCAACTGCTACGAGGTGTACGACTCGCTGTCGGGGCCCATGCAGGCCTTCCTGACCGGTCTCACCTGCATCCACGATGATGGCAAGCAGGGGTCGCTGCGGGCCGAGCATCCGGTGGTGAGGGTGCATCCCGGCACCGGGCGGCGCAGCCTGTACGTCAACAAGCAGCACGGGCGGCGCATCCCCCAGCTGTCCCGGCCCGAGAGCCAGGCGCTGCTGGGCTTCCTGTACCGCTGGCAGGAGCAGGTCAAGTTCAGCTGCCGCTGGCGCTGGTCGCCCGGCGATGTGGCGCTGTGGGACGAGCGGGTCACGCTGCACTCCATCGTGGACGACATCGGCGAGGCTGACAGGACCCGGATCCTGCACCGGGTGACGGTGCTGGGCGACGATCCGCAACCGCCCGCGGACGTCCCGAAGTGGGACCGCCACCGCAGCGACAAGACTGCGGCCAGCGGCTACTTCGGCATGGCCGGCTTCGAGTTCTAGACCACCCCGAGCGAAATTCCTGTAGTTGAGGACGTCTGAGGTCCCTGGTCACAGGAATTTCGGAGGGATTGCGAAGAGCGGTAGGTTGACGGGCCGTGCGATTCGGCGTCTTCTACGAGTTGCAGATTCCCCGGCCCTGGGCCCCGGACTCTGAGCAGCGGCTGCTGGCCGAGGCGATCGAGCAGGTCGAGGTCGCCGACGAGGTCGGCATAGATGTGGCCTGGGCGGTCGAGCACCACTTCCTGGAGGAGTACTCGCATTGCTCGGCGCCGGAGGTTTTCCTGGCGGCCTGCGCGGCCCGCACCAAGCGCATCCGCCTCGGCCACGGCATCCGCCAGGCACCGCCTCCGTACAACCACCCCGCCCGCACCGCCGAGTGCGTCGCCACCCTCGACCTGATCTCCGGGGGCCGGGTGGAGTACGGCATCGGCGAGGGAGCCACCCGCCTGGAACTGGGCGGCTTCGGCATACCGGCCAAGCAGAAGCGGGCCATGAGCCTCGAGGCGGGCGAGCAGATCGCCAACATGATGGCCATGTCGCCCTATCCCGGCTTCGAGGGCGAGTTCTTCTCGATGCCGTGCCGCGACGTGATACCCAAGCCGGTGCAGAAGCCCCATCCACCCATGTGGATCGCCTGCACCAATCGCACCACCATCGAGTTGGCCGCTCGCCGGGGTCTCGGCGCCCTGGCCTTCGCTTTCGTGGACCCGGCCGAGGCCCGCCACTGGGCCGAGGTGTACTACGACATCATCCGCAGCGACGAGTGCGTGCCGCTCGGCCACAGCGTCAACGCCAACATCGCGGTGGTCACCGGCTTCTCGCTGCACTCCGAGCGGGCCGAGGCCATCCGGCGTGGCTTCGACGGGTTCCACTTCTTCGCTTACGCCCTGCGGCAGCTGGTGGTGCACCACACCATCCCGGGCCACTCCGACATCTGGGATCGCTACGAGGCCCAGCGGGGCTCGGCGCTGGACGACGCGGTGGCCGCCGCGCTGGACGCCGGCGACGACTACGCCGACACCATCGGCACCCCAGCCGACGCCGTCCGCTGGCTCAAGCAGGCCGAGGAGGCCGGCATCGACCACGTGATCTTCCTGCAGCAGGGCGGCAAGAACCTTCATAGCGACATCTGTGCAAGCCTGCGGCTGTTCGGATCGGATGTGCTGGGCGAGTTCGCCGACGGCCGGGCCGAGCGCGAGGCGGCCAAGGCCGAGGAGCTGGCGCCCTACATCGAGAAGGCCCTGGCCCGCAAGGAGTGGATGCGCCCCCTGGAACGCCACGAGGTCCCGGTAGTGGAGGCGTCGGTCGTCCAGGCCGCCGTGCCCGCCAGCAACATCAGCTGAAATCGCGGCACAGTTGCTCCAATCGCAACAATGTGCGTTTTTCTGGTCGGGTGACGTTTCGGCGCCTGAACAGGCGCGTCGATCTTGGTAGGCGGGAACTCGCCAGAAGAAGGAGCAGCAGCCGTGCAGATCGCACCTCCGGGACTGAAGGGCCTGGCCGTCGCCGACACGGAGCTCGGTGCGGTGAGGGGCGAGGAGGGCTTCTACCACTACCGCCAGCACAACGCGGCCGAGTTGGCCCGCACCCGCACGCTGGAGGACGTCTGGACGCTGCAGATAGACGGCGCGCTGCCGCCTGAAGCGGCCGCCATCGACGGAGGCCCCGACCGGGCGCTGCCCGATGAGGCTGCGGAGATCGTGGACGGGGCCGCCACGCGGCTGCCCGATCCCATGGCGGTGCTGCGGGTGGGCCTGCTCGCGGTGGCGGCCCTCGAGGACCGGGGCCCGTTGCTGGACCGCACCGCCTCGCAGCGCCGTGACGACGCCCTGCGACTGGCCGCCGTCGTGCCCACGGTGCTGGCCCGCCATCATCGCCGCCGGCAGGGTCTAGACCCGATGGATCCCGACGCCGGGCTCTCGCACTGCGAGGACTACTTGCGCATGACCACCGGCGTCCGGCCCGACCCGGCGGCGGCCCGAGCGGTGGAGCAGTACCTGGTGGCCACCCTGGACCACGGCTTCAACGCATCGACGTTCACGAGCCGGGTGGTGGCCAGCACCGGGGCCGACATGGCCGGCTCGCTCGTGGCCGGAGTGGGGGCGCTCACCGGCCCGCTCCACGGCGGAGCGCCGAGCCGGGCCATGGAGATGATCGAGGAGATCGGCGAGCCCGGACGGGCCGCAGCCTGGGTGCGGGCCCGGCTGGAGGCGGGCCACAAGATCATGGGCTTCGGCCATGCGGTCTACCGGGCAGCCGACCCCAGAGGCGTGGTGCTGCGGGCCGCGGCCGAGTCCCTCGGAGGCGAGCTCGTTTGCCGGGCTGCCGCCATCGAGGCTGAGGTCCTGCGCGCACTGGCCGAGTGGCGGCCGGACCACCGCATCGTCACCAACGTCGAGTACTGGGCCGCGGTGGTGCTGGAGCTGGCCGGCCTGCCCCGCGCTATGTTCACGCCGACGTTTGCGGTGAGCAGGACGATCGGCTGGAGCGCCCATGTGCTCGAGCAGGCTGAAGCGGGCAAGATCCTGCGCCCCAGCGCCCGCTACGTCGGCCCGGAGCCGACCCGTTCCTGACCGCTTGCAAACGGCTCCGCCCTGAGGTATCTTCCGAGGAAGGTAACTTCCTAGGAA
Source organism: Acidimicrobiaceae bacterium (assembly GCA_009835735.1). Lineage (GTDB taxonomy): Bacteria > Actinomycetota > Acidimicrobiia > Acidimicrobiales > Aldehydirespiratoraceae > Aldehydirespirator. The sequence goes on along the minus strand of VXWX01000041.1, from coordinate 14,118 downwards.
GCTAGACAGGCGTGCCGGCCGTGCGAGCCACGGCCAGTGCGAGGTCTGGAAACCTCCGAGAGCGAGGTGAGAGGCATGACGGTCACCGAGGAGAGCGCGACAACCTGCCCCGTGGAACACGGTGCCGGGAACTGCCCGGCCGCGGACATCGACCTGTGGGACTTCGACCTGTTCAAGCGCCAGGACCATCACGAGACCCTGGCCCGGCTGCGCGAGACGGACCCCGGCATCCACTGGATAGACGAGGGCGACAGGGGTTCCGGCTACTGGGCCGTCACCCGCCACGCGCACCTCAGGGAGGTGAACCGCCGGGCCGACGTGTTCTCGTCCAGCCACAGCGGCACGCAGATGCGCGATCCCGAACAGCGGGAGTGGGCATCGGGCATCGCCAACGACCACTCGCTGATCGACATGGACCCGCCCCGCCACACCCGCTATCGCAAGCTCGTCAACCGGGGCTTCACCCCCCGCATGATCAACCTGCTCGAGGACTACCTCCAGAACCGCACCGACATAATCCTCGACCGGGTGGTGGAGAAGGGCCGCTGCGACTTCGTGCGCGACATCTCGGCCGAGCTGCCGCTTCAGGCCATCGCCGAGATGATGGGCATCCCCGTCGAGGACCGCTCCAGGGTCTTCGACTGGACCAACGCCATGGTGGGCGGCGAGGACCCCGAGTTCGTGAAGAGCCGGGACGACATCCTCGCGGCCGCGGCCGATCTGTTCGGCTACTCCCACCAGCTTCAGATGGAGCGCCGCGGCACGCCCTCCGACGACATCGTCACCACGCTGCTGGCGGCCGACATCGACGGCGAGGCCCTGTCCGAGCTCGAGTTCGACATGTTCTTTCTGGTCCTGTGCGTGGCCGGCAACGAGACCACCCGCAACTCGATCACCCGGGGGATGATGGCCTTCTTCGATTTCAGTGACCAGTGGGAGAGGTTCGTGGCCGACCCCGACCGCCACATGGAGACCGCCGTCGAGGAGATCGTGCGGTGGGCCAGCCCGGTCATGTACTTCCGCCGCCAGGCCCTGTCCGACTACGAGATCGGCGGGGTCAAGATCGCCGCAGGCGACAAGGTGCTCATGTGGCACGTGGCCGCCAACCGCGATCCGCGGGCCTTCGAAGACCCGTGGCGCTTCGACATCGAGCGCACCCCGAACGACCATGTCGGCTTCGGCGGGGGAGGCCCTCACTACTGCCTGGGTGCCAGCCTGGCCCGCATGGAGGTCCGCCTGATGTTCCGGGAGATCGCCCGGCGCATGCCCGACATCCGCCTCGACGGCGAGCCCGACTACCTGCGCTCAAACTTCATCGGCGGGGTCAAGCGCCTGCCGGTGGCCTACACCCCGTCGCCGTCCTACGACACGGCGGCGCTGCACCGCCTCGGCTCAGCGGCCGGCGTGTCAGGAACGGTCGGCTACGGCGGCCACGTGGAGCGCACCGCCTCCTGACGCCAGGGCCGCAGGCTCGGTCAGACCGAGGCCGCCTTCACCAGCCAGTCGAAGACGGGGTCGCGGTCGCGGGAGTCCATCAATTCGGGGTGCCACTGCACGCCCAGCCACGGCCGGTGGCGGGCCTCGATGACCTCGATGGCGCCGTCGTCGCTGATTCCTGTCACCTCATAGCCGTCGGCGAGGTCGTCGATGGTCTGATGGTGAAGCGAGTTGACGTTGATCGACGGGCCGTACAGCGACGCAGCCAGCGAGCCGCCGACCAGATCGACCCGGTGGACGATGGAGTCGGGGGGCTGATCGTGGCAGGCGTGGGGGGCGACGTGCTGGTGCAGCGTGCCGCCGCCGTGCACGTTCAGCACCTGGATGCCCCGGCAGATGCCGAGCACCGGCTTCTGCGTGTCGAGTGCTCCATCGAGAAGGCTGAGCTCGAAGGCGTCGCGTTCCGGCTCGCGCGTGTACAGCTCGGGGCTCGGCTCATGGCCGTAGCGCTCCGGCTCGATGTCGGTTCCGCCGGTGAGCAGCAGCCCGTCGAGGCGGTCGGCGTAGTCGGCGGGATCGGCGCTGCCGGGCAGGAAGACCGGCAGGCCTCCGGCGGCGATCACCCCGAGGGCGTAGTCGCAGTAGAACACGTCGAGGTGCAAGTCCCGGAATGTCTCGGGCTTCATGTTGAGTTCGCCCGCGGTCTTGGTCCGACCGGTGATTCCGATGAGCGGTTCGCCTGCCACGGGCGAGAGTGTATGTTCCGACCGTGCCCAACCCGTCCCCCTCGCACGCCGGCGCGGGCACCGTGGATGTGGACGGACCGCTGGCCTGGCGCGAGACGGGTGACGGGGAGCCGGTTGTGCTCCTGCACGGCCTCGGCGGCTCGCGCACCTCATGGGAACCTCAGCTGACTGGCCTGAGAACCGGGTTCCGCTGCATCGCGTGGGACATGCCCGGCTACGGAGCCTCGATCCCGGTCGCGCCTCTGAATTTCGCCACCATCGCGGACTCGGTGGCCCGGCTGCTCGACAGCGCCGGTGTCGACCGGGCCCATCTCGTGGGCGAGTCCTTCGGGGGGATGCATGCCCTGCATACCGCGCTGCGCCACCCCCAACGGGTCGCCCGCCTTGTGCTGGCCAACACCAGCCCGGCCTTCGGACTCGACGGCACCGACCCCTCCGCCTGGCGCGCCGCCCGACTCGCCCCGCTCGACGCCGGGCTGACCCCAGCTGACATAGCTGCAGATGTCCTGACGTCCATCGCGGGCCCCACTCTCAGCGATGATGCCCTGACCATGCGAGTGGCAGGTTTCGCTCGCGTGCCGGCATCCGGGCTGCGGGCGGCAGTCGAGTGCCTGCCTGCCCACAACGTGCTCGACCGTCTGGCCGAGATCAACGCCCCCGCTCTCGTGATCGCTGGCGAACTAGACGCCGAGACCCCCGTCGGCTACTCACGTGTCCTCGCCGAGGGGCTGCAGAACGCCGAGTTGATCGTGCTGGACGGTGTGGGACATCTGGCGGTCTCGGAGGTTCCGCAAACCTTCAACCGCCTAGTGCGAGACTTCCTCAGCCGCGGTCGTGGGTTGGGACCCTCCGGCCCCAGGTGGGCGATATAGGCCAGTTGGTGTTGCATCATGGCGCAATCGACATGTGTAGCGACTTGAATGGTCCGCTCGTGGGAGTAGCGACAGACATCATCACGCCGGAGCGGGCCGCACTCGTGGAGCGGATGGCCGCACTCGGCCCCAGCTTCGCCGAGCGGGCAGAGGTTCACGACCGCGACGCCACGTTCCCCACCCAGAACTGGGCCGACCTGCGCGACGCCGGCCTGCTGGGCTTGTGCATACCGGTAGCCGACGGCGGCCTGGGCGGCGACTTCGTGGCCTACGCCCTCGTGTCCGAGGAGCTTGGACGGCACTGCGCCACCACCGCGCTGACATTCAACATGCACACCGCCACCACCATCCTCGTCGGTCAGATCGCCGACGACCTGGACCTCACCGCGGCCGAGCGATCGCTGCTGGCGGAGCGACGGGCCGAACTGCGTCGCGGGATCGTCGCCGAAGGTACCATCCACAGCCAGCCCTTCTCGGAGGGCGCCGCGGCGGGCGCCACCGCGGGCTACTCCACCCGGGCGGTCCCCGCCCCCGGCGGCTACCGGGTGACGGGGCGCAAGATCTTCGCCTCGCTGTCGGGCGCGGCCAACATCCACAACGTGGTCTGCCTGGTTCCCGGCGACGAGCGGATCCGCTTCATGGGCGTTCCCGCCGACACGCCCGGCGCCACCATTGAAGGCGATTGGGATCCGTTGGGGATGCGGGGAACCGACTCTCGCACCCTCGTGCTCGATGAGGCGGTAGTGCCCGATAACAACGAGTGGCTCCCGCCCGGCGCCTTCGACCAGGCCGCGACGCGCTGGCCCTACTTCTACATGACGCTGTCGTTCGCCTACCTGGGACTGATGCGGGGCATTCTTGATGCCACGGCCGCCTATCTGCGCGGCGACGGTGGCGGAGGGCCCGCCCGGCGGGACCACCCCGTCAAGCAGCAGGGCTGGGCCCAGATGAACCTGCTCTACGACCGGGCCCAGTCGCTCACCTACCGGGTGCTGGCCGAGTGCGGCATCGACCCGAGCACCGACCAGGTGCGGCGGGCGTGGTCGTCGGTGGTGACCGTGATGGAGGGCGCTCCCGCGGTGGCGTCGCTGGGCCTGCAGGTGTGCGGCGGCCGCAGCATGCTGCGCCCGTCCTACCTGGAGCAGGCCTACCGCGACGCCCGCTGCGGGGCGGCCATGCTGCCTTGGAGCGTCGAGGTGTGCCTGGAGCGTTTGGGCCGCACCGGCCTCTACCCGGAACAGGACGAAGCGCCAGTCTGAAAGCCCGCTCCTGTTCGCTTCGCTCACGGGCCGCTCGGGCCACGGCCTCGCCCGTATGGGACGGATTCGCTCGCCTACTCGCTCGGCCTCTGAGAGCGTCCGGCGTGACCCCTGCTGCGGTGCGAGATACCTTTCGGGGCCGAACGTTCACCGTCTCGCTACGGGGGGAGATGCCATGACCGACTGGGACCGCGTGAGGGTCCTCTGGCCCGATCACTACGGGCTGGCCCGGGGCAAGTACGTGCCGATACGGCTCGCCCATCAGGGCGCCAACCACTGCGTGTGCGTGTTCGCTCTGGGCTACGACCGCAGCATGGCCCCCGCGCCCGGCGCCTACTTGCTGGAAGGTCTGCCCGATACCCACGTCAGCTTCGACACCGCCGACATCCGCCAGGGCTGGGACGACGACGCCACCGGTGTCGTCATCGGCGACCTGACCATGCACGGCGAGCCGCTGCCGGTGTCGCCCCGGGAGGCGCTGCGCCGGGCGGTGGCCGACTGGGAGACGCTCGGCTACAGCCCCAAAGTAGGCCTCGAGTTCGAGGCCTACGTGTTCAGCGGCGGGATGGAGACCCCCCGGCCCTATGACACGCCCCGGTCGATGGTCTACGGCACCGGTCCCGGCTCGGATCCGGCCGGGGTGATCACCTCGCTGGTCCGCCGGGCCGAGGCGGTGGGCATGGCGGTGGAGTCGGTCAACGCCGAGTACGACGAGGGGCAGTTCGAGCTGACCCTCGAATACGGCGACGCCCTGGCGGCCGTCGACGACGCCTTCCTGTTCCGGCTGCTGGCCCGGGAGAGCGTCCTCACCGCCACCGACTCAGCCGGCCGCCCCCTCGGCCTCGACCTCACATTCCTGGGCAAGCCCTTCCCCGGCGTATCCGGCACCGGGATCCATGTGAACCTCTCGCTGGCCGATGCCGACGGCGACAACGCGTTCTCGGACGTGAGCGGCGCCCACGGCATGTCGGATCTGGCCCGGGGCTGCCTCGCCGGTCTGATCCGCCATCACCGCGGGATGACGGCGCTGGCCGCGCCCACCGTCAACGCCTACCGGCGTCTGCGTCCGGGTGAGATCAACGGCTACTGGGCGAACTGGGGCGTGGAGCACCGCTGCGCCGGGAACCGGGTGCCCTCCGGTGCCGGCCCGGGCATGCGCATCGAGAGCCGCATCGGCGACGGTGCCGCCAACCCGTACCTCCTAGTGGCCGCCGTGCTGCAGGCGGCCCGCCTCGGGGTGGCTGACGGTCTCGAGTGCCCCGATCCCCTGACCGCCGACGGCTTCGACGAGATCAACACCGACGTCCGCTGCGCCCACTCCCTGAGTGAGGCCCTCGATGACATGGAGGCCGACAAGGCGCTGTGCGAGGCGGTCGGCTCGGAGGTGTGCGCAAACTTCGTGTTCAACAAGCGGGAGGAATGGGGCCGCTACACCGCCGAAGCAGGCGATGAGGTAGTCGCCGACTGGGACGCGATCACGGGCACCGAGCCCCTCTCGCAGTGGGAGCTGAAGCAGTACCTGCCCTACCACTGAGCACCGGACAGAACGATCCGGCGGACCCTCGCAGTTCCGGACTCAGGACCGGGCCACGTCGTCGAGGAACCAGTCGACCAGGGCGGCGCACTGGTGAGCGTTGCGGTCCTCGTGTTTGCGCAGGCTCTCCAACAGTTCCCCACGGCTCAAGCCGTGCTCGGCCAGGTACTCGTCGTCCGCTCCCGTCAGGAAGTCCTCGACGTGGGCGTAGGTCACCTCCGGATGGAACTGCGTGCCCACGCAGCGGCCCAACCGGAACAGCTGCACCGCGTTCTCGTTCACGGCCAGTATCTCCGCCCCCGGCGGAGGGGTGAAGCGGTCGTGGTGCCACTGGAACCACGGCCCGGGCCCGAGCGGGTTGCGGGCGCCGTTGGGTGATCCCCCGGGCTCGCGGATCTCGTACCAGCCGATCTCGGGGACGGGCGCCTGCTCCACCGACCCGCCGAGAGCCGCGGCCAGCAGCTGCCCCCCGAAGCAGACGCCTAGCATCGGCACGCCCCTCGCGTAGGCGGCCCGCACCATTTCGATCTCTTCGAAGATCCAGCTGTCGATCTCGTCGGTGTTGGTGAGCGAGCGGATCGAGCCCATTGGCACGAGCACGTCGTACTCGGCCAAGTCGGGGAAGGGGACTGCGTGGTTGGGCAGGTCCAGATCCTCGGTCACCACGTGCTCGTGCACGTCGAAACCCCGCTGTGACAGCCGCTCGCCGACCAGCGCGCTCGTGCCCTGCGGCTCGTGGGCCAGGACCAGCGCTCGCCGCGGCTTACTCACAGGTCAAACCATACGTGGGCCTGGCCCGTCCCCGACACCGACTCGTACTGGCCGAACTGGACGCCCCGGGCGGTGCAGGCTCGGCCGCCCAGCGCGCCCACCATCACCAGGTAGTGGCCGAAGTAGCCCTCGGGTGCATGGCGGGAGTAGTCGGGCACGAAGTCGATGATGGCGGCGTGGTCGCCGGCGACCATCCACGACAGCACCGCTCGATCAGCCGCGGCCGCCTCGGGGGTGCGGATGTGGAGGTCGGGGTCGGCGGCCTCGTGGTCGCGGAACTGCCGAAGCGGCCAGAACCGGTGGCTGAGCCCGCCGCTGGCCAGGACCACCACCCGCCGGTCGAGCCCTGCCACCGCCTCGGCTAAGAGCTCGCCGGCCAGCAGGAAGTCGTAGGGCTCGGCGGTCTGGCACACGCCCATCGACACCCAGCGCTCGTCGCCCTGCAGGAACCCGAGCAGGTTCACGGTGGGGTAGTGCACGGGCAGGTGCGGGTCGTCTATGGCGGTCACCCAGCTGTCGTCGCGGGCCGCGGCCGCGGCGGCGAAGGCATGAGCCAGCTCGGGGTCGCCCGGCATGTCGTAGGGCATGGCGCACATTCCCCGGGGCAGCTCATCGGATGTGAACAGGCCCTTGCGCCGTTCATGGGCCGTCACTATGTGCTCGACCGTGGTGAACCAGTGGGTGTCGATCACCACCACGGTGTCGGCTGCGGCGGGGGCCAGGCGCTCGGCCCGCAGGGCATGCAGGCCTTCGAACAGCGTGGTGTCCTCGCCGTCGTTGAGGGCCCGGCGCTCATGCTCGGGCATCACCAGCGGAGGCACGTGCGAGACGAGCGCGGCCCCCACGATCGATCCCATCGTCAGGCCTCCCGATAGTAGGCGGGCATCATGCCACCACCCGGACCGGTAGGTGCTTGATGCCGGCTATGAAGTTGGAGCGCATGTAATCGGGCTCGCCGTCGGGTTCGAGGCGCTCGACCCGCTTCATGAGCTCCTCGAACACCAGCCGGGCCTCCATACGGGCCAGCCACGCGCCCAGGCACAGGTGCGGGCCGTTGCGCCCGAAGGCCATGTGGTCGTTGGGGTCCCGGGCAAGGTCGAAGCGCCAGGGATGGGGGAACCCGTCGTCGTCGTGGTTGGCGGAGCAGAACCACATCACCACCTTGTCGCCCGCCGCGATGTTCTTCCCGCCGAGCGTGACCTCACGGGTGGCGGTGCGGCGGAAGTGCATGGTCACCGCGCTGGTGCGCAGGATCTCCTCCACTGCCGTCTCGGTGAGCGATGGGTCGGCTCGCCAGGCCTGCCAGAGGCTCGGGTGGAGCATCATCGTGCGCAGGCCGTGGGTCATGGTGTAGCGGGTGGTGTCGTTGCCCGCCGCGATGAGCAGGGTGAAGAAGTTCTTGAACTCGAGGTCGCTGAGGGGCTCGCCGTCGCGGGTGGGAGCCAGCAGCTGGGTGATCACGTCGTTGCGGGGGCAGGACCGGCGCTCCGCGGCCTGGCGCTCGGCGTACTCGAACACCTCGATGGCGGCCGGGCTGCGGAACGGCATGAGCCGGTACTCCTCGGTGTCGGCCGTGTCGATCACGTGGGTGGTGAACTCCGGGTCGCTGTTGCCCAGGAAGGCGTCGCCCCACTCCACGAGTTGGTGGCCGTCGGCGTCGCTGGTGCCCAGCAGCCGGCCCAGCATCCGCATGGGCAGTTTGGCCGCTACCTCGGTGACGAAGTCGAAGGCGTCGGCGGTGAGAGCCTCGTCGAGCACTTCGGCGGCCAGGGCCCGGATGGAGTCCTCGTAGGACTCGACGGTGCGGCGGGTGAAGCCCCGGTTCACCAGGCGCCGCAGCCGGGTGTGCTCGGGCGGGTCGAGCTCCATCATCGTGCGGCGGGCCTCGAGCTCGTCGTCGTCCATCTCCTCGAGGCGGATGCCCCGGCTGGAGGTGAACGTCTCGACGTCGCGGCTGACGGCCAGGGCGTCGTGGTAGCGGGTGATCGACCAGAAGCCGGAGCCGTCGGCCTCGGGGGTCCAGTGCACCGGGTCTTCGCGGCGCAGCCGGTTGAAGGTGGCGTGGGGGACCCCGGAGGTGAAGGAGTCGTGCGACGAGAGGTCGGCGTCGTCGTCGCCGTGGTCGGGCAGGTAGCCGTCCACGAATGTGGCGGCGGCTGTGCTCACGAGCCGGCCTTGGGGTTGGGGGCGGCCCACAGGGTGGTGCCGCCGGCCATGGACGTGCCGACCTGGCGGTAGTAGCCGCCGATCATCTCGACGGGTTGCAGGTGATGCAGCTCCTCGGTGGGGCAGGTGGGCAGCACCAGCTCGGCGTCGCCGGCGTACACCGGGCCGAGGTCGGCGTCGTAGCCCCGCATGGTGACCAGTTCGTCGAGCGAGTCGTCCCCGTCGGCCTCCATGGCCGGTATCTGGCGGCTGTGCAGCATCGGGTGGCCGTTGACGAAACCGGGCGCGTCGGCCGTGCCGGTGATGGTGAAGCGGGCCTCGGCGATGCGCCGTCCCCAGGTGCTGAGAGTTGCGCCGAAACGCCCGCCCGGCTCCAGGCGCGGCCCGGCCCGGCCCACGGTCACCGGCCTGGTCATGGCGATCTCGCTCATCTTCTTGGGATAGCCCTGGAAGTGGCCCCTGGCCATGGCGAAGTCCTTGTCGACCCAGATGTAGGCCGCCCGGCTGTAGGTGACGCCCCGGAACTTGCAGCGGACGACGGCGAACACCTCCCGGTACTGGGCCCGCACCGGGTCGAGCAACTCCTCGAAGGTGTCGCCGCAGCTCTGCCATTCGGCCCAGATCATCGCCACCGCGCCGGGATCCTCATCGGCGAGCTCCAACGGGTCGGGGAGCAGTTCGGCCACCCGGTCCGGGTCGGTGCGGTACTCCACCGTCAACATGTCGCCGGAGTAGTGCCAGGGTGGCGCAGGCACGATGCCGGCCGCCCCGGTGGGCGTCCTCGGGTACATGAACCCCTGAAGCTCAGCCACGCCTCAACCCTATTCGTTTGGTACCGAACGATCAACTGGCGAGCGTCACTGATTATCGTGGCGCTGTGCCGGATGCTGCATTCGACCTTACTGGGAGGCGGGCCGTCGTGACTGGTGCGTCGACGGGGATCGGCGCTGCTATCGCGGTCCGGCTGGCCGATGCGGGCGCGGATGTGGTGGCGGTGTCGCGGTCAGGTCGAGTGCCGGAGGCGGAAGGCTCCATCCGGCCGTTGGTGGCTGATCTGAGTGACCCAGATGGTGTAGACGCGCTGATTCCGGCCGCGGTGGCCGAACTCGGCGGGCTCGACATCCTGGTCAACAACGCCGGCCGGGCCGACTGGCTGCCGCTGAGCGACCTCGACCGCGAGCACTTCGACGGGCTGATCGGGCTCAACCTGTGGGCACCGCTTCGACTGTGCCAACTGGCCCATCGCCACCTGGCTGCGGGCGGCGACTCAGCGGTAGTGATGGTCGGCTCGGTCGACGCCGTGCGGCCCTCGGCGGCCGGCGCCGTCTACGGGGCGAGCAAGGCGGGGCTCGGAGCGGTCACGGTGGCACTGGCGAAGGAGTGGCAGGCCGACGGGATCCGGGTCACGCAGGTCGATCCAGGAATCGTGGACACGCCCATGGCCGCGGCGATCATCCGCGGGCTGAGCGAGGCCGGAGCGTCCGTGAACATCGCGGACCGGGCCGGCAAGCCCGACGAGATCGCCGCGCTGGTCCACTACCTGGTGGCTCCGGCCGGGCGCTTCGCCAACGGCGCGTCCTTCAGGCTCGACGGCGGAGCGCTAGCCCTCGGGCCCTTCGACGTAATCGAGCGCTGACAACAGCCGCCTAGGCCTGTCGCAGGTCAGGCCTGGCCGGCGGCAACGATCACCCGGCGCAGCAGTCCGGCCAGCGCTTGCTTCTCGTCGGTCGAGAGCTCGCGCACCATCTCGCCCTCGTAGCGGTTGAAACTGGGGAAGAGCCTCTCGATGGTGTCCAGGCCGGCGTCGGTGAGCGCGACCGTCACCCGGCGGCGGTCCGACTCGACTTGCCTGCGTTCCACGAAGCCCCGCTTCTCCAGAGTCTTGACCACTCCGGTGAGCGTCGCCTTGGACAGGTCGCATTCCTCGGCCAGGTCCGCGGTCCGCATCTCGCCCCACACCCACAGCACCCACAGGGTGGTGAAGCCGCCCCAGGACAGGCCGAACTGCGCCAGCACGCCGCGCTCGGCGCTGCGGCGCACCGCGGTCGCGGCCCGGTAGATGTTGGACACCGCGAGCATGGAGTCGAAGTCCAGTTGACGGTCGCCGAGGCGCGCCTGTATGAGGCGCTCTGCATCTAGTAGGCGAGGGCTCGCTCGGTCTTCCACGTCGGCGTCTCCGGTTTTGTTTGCTACCAAACGGAATCGGCGCAAGACTAGGCGGCTGATCGCTCCCAGTCATCTGCAGGCAAGCCGGCCCAACGTCGGGGGTGAGGGGCCTCAGATAGGGTTTCGTAGTGCTTGAGGTGTCCGGGCTGACCACTCGCTACGGGTCGATCTCGGCGCTGCGCCGTGTGAGCCTCTCCGTCGCGGCCAATGAGATCGTCGGCCTCATCGGTCCCAACGGCGCGGGCAAGACCACCCTGCTCAACACCGTCTCGGGGCTGCTGCGCCCCGCCGAGGGCGAGGTTCACCTCGAAGGCCGGCCCGTAACGGGCGACAGCCCCGACCGGATGCTCAAGGCGGGTCTGGCCCTCGTGCCCGAGAGGCGGAGGCTGTTCGGTGAGATGACGGTGGTCGAGAACCTCCGCGTCGGGGGCGTGACCGTCAGCGCCGACGAGCGAGCCGCGCGGCTCGACGAAGTAGTGGAGCTGTTCCCGGTGCTCAAAGACAAGTGGTCCACCGCGGCCGGCTACCTCTCCGGGGGCGAGGCCCAGCAGCTCGCCATCGCTCGGGCTCTCATGAGCAACCCGCGCGTCATCCTGATGGACGAGCCGTCGCTGGGCTTGGCGCCGGTGCTGGTCGACTTCGTGTTCGACCTGATCGGCCGCATGCGGACCGAGGGTCGCACGATGCTGGTCGTCGAGCAGAACGCCACCCGCCTGCTGGAGGTGGCCGATCGGGCCTACGTGCTGCGCACCGGCGAGGTTGCAGCCGAGGGCGCGGCCTCGGACCTTCTCACCAGGGAAGACCTCTTCGACACGTTCGTGGGCGCCGCCCGCGACTCGCAGACTCAGGAGTCCGAGCAGCCGTGAGCGCAGGAACGGCCGTGGCCGAGTATCGCCGCATCCTCCTGGACGGGTACCCGGTGGACGTCCAGCCCGACGGGGACGACCTCGTCTCCCGGGACGGGAGGCGAGTGGCCGCCTCCGATGCCGTCCACCTCCCGCCGTGCGAGCCGACCAAGATCCTGTGCGTCCACCTCAACTACGCCAGCCGGGTGGCCGAGTTCATGACCAGGCTGCCGCCCGCCCCGACCTACTTCCACAAGCCGGTCACCGCCCTGAGCGCCCACGGCGCCGACGTGGTGAGGCCCGAGCCGTGCCGGTGGCTGAACTACGAGGGAGAGATCGGCATCGTCATCGGCCGGACCTGCCGCAACGTGTCGCCCGACGACGCGGGCGACTACATCGCGGGCTACACGGTGGCCAACGACTACGGGCTGCACGACTTCCGCGACACCGACGCGGGTTCGATGCTGCGGGTCAAGGGCAGCGACACGCTGTGCCCGGTCGGGCCGGCGCTGGTTGCCGGCTGGGACTTCCGCCACAAGCGGATCCGCACTCTCGTGAACGGCGAGGTCCGCCAGGACGGCAGCACCGACGAGATGGAGTGGGACATGCACTACTTGGTGGCCGACCTGGCCCGCACCATCACCCTGGTGCCCGGCGACCTGGTGCTGTCGGGCACTCCGGCCGGGTCCCGGCCGGTGGTGCCGGGTGACGTTGTCACCGTCGAGGTGGAGGGTCTGGGCGCGTTGACCAACACCATCGTGGCCGGGCCGGAGCCGGTGCGCGCCGACGTCGGTGCCCAGCCGTCGGACAGCGAGGAGGTCGTGTCCACGGCGATGGGCGGCGACTGGGAGCACCGGGGCAAGCGGGCCCCGCGCGGCCCCGGCGCCCGCCACTACCAGTCAGCGGTCGACGAGGAGGCCTGATGGCGGAATCGCCGCGGGCCGTCGTAGGAGGAGTCGAGGTCAGCGTCGATCACCTGATCGGCGGCGAGCGCGTGGCCTCCGCTCGCACCTTCGAATGCCGTTCCTCGCTGGACTGGCAGCACAAGCTGGCCGACGTGTCCCGCGGCGATGAAGCCACCGCCCAGCAGGCTGTGAGCGCGGCGCTCGACGGCTTCGCCACCTGGAGCGGGCTGCCTGTTGGGGAGCGGGCCGCGGCCCTGCGCCGGCTGGCGGATCTCATCGAGGCTCGCAACGACGACATAGCCCTGGTCGAGACGCTCGACATGGGCTTCCTGCACCGCTCCATGCGCGAGCGGCTGGTGGCCAGGGGCGCCCTCAATTTCCGGTTCTACGCGGACATGGCCGAGGCCCATGACGAGCCCCGCTGGCCGGCCCGGGGCACTGCTCACACCGTGCAGCGCATGCCGGCCGGTCCCGCGGTGGTGATCACACCGTGGAACGCTCCGTTCATGCTGGCCACCTGGAAGGTGGCCCCCGCGCTGGCCGCGGGCAACAGCGTGGTGCTCAAGCCGGCCGAGTGGTCCCCGCTGTCGGCTTCATTGCTGGCCGACTTGACGGTGGAGGCCGGGCTGCCGCCCGGCGCCTTCAACCTGGTGCAGGGAATCGGCTCCGAGGTCGGGGCGGCCCTGACCGCGGATCCGCGGGTCCGCCGCATCAGCTTCACCGGCTCACCTGAGACGGCCCGGCACATCGGCGCGGCCGCGGCGGCCAACATCGTGCCGTTCACCGCCGAGCTGGGCGGCAAGGGTCCTCTCATCGTGTTCGCCGACTGCGACCTCAAGGCGGCCGCCGAGCAGGCCGCGGCCCAGTACGAGGACTCGGGCCAGGTGTGCCTGGCCGGGACCCGCCTGCTGGTGGAGGCATCGATCCTCGACGACTTCCGGGAAGCGCTGCGGTCCCGCACCGAGGCCCACGTGCTGGGCGACAGCCGCGACGACTCGACCACCGTCGCGCCGATGGTCCATCCCGACCATCTGGCCAGGGTCGAGGGCTTCGTGGAGCGGGCCCGGGCCGCTGGCGACACCGTGGTGTGGGGCGGCCGCCGCCGTGCCGACTCCCTCCACTACGAACTCACGCTGATCGAGCCGGCCTCCAACGACTCCGAGATCGTCCAGCGCGAGGTCTTCGGCCCGGTGCTGACCATCCAGGCCTTCTCGACCGAGGCCGAGGCGGTGGACTTGGCCAACTCCACCCGCTACGGCCTGTCGGCCATCGTCTACACCGGCTCAGCCGACCGAGCTCAGCGGGTCGGCGCCGCGGTGCGGGCCGGGATCGTGTGGACCAACACCTTCCTGGTGCGGGACCTGGCCGCCCCCTTCGGCGGCTGCGGCCTGTCCGGCATAGGCCGCGAGGGCGGCGA
>VXWX01000161.1 GCA_009835735.1 Acidimicrobiaceae bacterium | reverse complement strand
CACCTGTTCCCGGCTCGGGTGGGGCTCCTCGTCGGCCAGCATGGCCGCGCTCATCACGAACCCAGGGGTGCAGAAGCCGCACTGGACGCCCCCGCAGTCGGCCAGGGCCTGCTGGACAGGGTGCAGGCTCCCGTCGGGCGGGGCGACGCCCTCGACGGTGGTGATGCTCGTGCCGTCGGCCCGGGCGGCGGGCACCAGGCACGACAGTACGGCCCGGCCGTCGAGGTGCACGGTGCAGGCTCCGCACTCGCCCTCGGCGCAGCCCTCCTTGGTGCCGGTCAGCCCGAGGTCGAATCGCAGCCAGTCGAGCAGGGTGCGGCCCGCGGCGTTGGATGCGCTGCGCTCGACGCCGTTGATGGTGGCAGTGATGGTCCTGGCGTCGGTGACCTCCCGCCGGGAGGGCTCCTCCGTCACCGACCGTGTCGCCGAATCCGGGACGCGCACCAGGCGGGGAGGGCTCTCGGGCCAGGTGGCGGCCTCAGTGCCGGCCGCCAGGGAGCGCAGCGCCCGCTCCACCACAACCTCAACCGTGTGGCTGCGGTACTCGGCTGTGGAGCGCAGATCGTCGATGGGTGTGACCGCAGCCCGGGACGCGGCCGCCACGTCGGTGGCCGCGTCGGCGAGGAGCCGGCCCCTGGCGATGCCGGTGGCCGTGTCCACCAGCTCGATGGTCGGGCCGACACTTCCCAGGGCCACCACCAGGTCGGACACGGTTCCGTCGCTGCCCTCCGTGACGACCGCGGCGGCGTGGACCACCGAGATGGCCTGCGCCCTCCTCAGCCCGAGCTTCACGAAGATGCCCCGGCGGCCCCCGCCGAGCGCGTCGAAGGAGACCCTGGTCACGAGTTCGCCCGGCTCCAGCGCGGTCGTGCGGAAACCGGTGAAGAAGTCCTCGATCGGCATCGTCCGGTGGCCGCCTCCGGCCGACGAGACGGTCACGTCGGCACCGAGCGCGTACAGCGCGGAGATGGTGTCGTTGGCGGGGCTGGCTGTGACGATGTTGCCGACGATCGTGGCCCGATTGCGAAGCTGCGGACCCCCGACTTCCAGGCAGGCCTGCGCCAGCGGGAGCCCCACCGACAGCATCCGCTCGAATCCGACCACGTCGCCGTGGGTGACCAGGGGCCCCAGCTCGACCCGTCCGCGGTGCTCGGTGATGGTGTCGAGCCCATCGAGCACGCTCAGGTCAACGAGCGTGTCGATGCCGGTCCGTGCGCCGCGGCTGAGTTCCAGCAGCAGGTCGGTGCCGCCGGCGATGGCGCGGGCTGCAGGGCCGCGCGCCGCGAGCACGGCCAAGGCGTCCTCCAACGACTCGGGCGCTACATATCGCTTGATCGGATCGGCCCGGCGTTGGGCTTCGTGAAGTTGGGTCATGGGTTGGTCGGGACGGCCGGATTTGAACCGGCGACCCCCTGCTCCCAAAGCAGGTGCGCTACCTGGCTGCGCCACGTCCCGTGCGACTGATCAGGCTACCCGTGGAGGGGCATAGCACCCCAAGTCATGAGCGCGACCGGGGCAGGCCCAGCCAGCCCTCGGCCACAAGGTTGCGGTTGATCTCGCTGGTGCCGCCGTAGATGGCGGTCACCGGGGCGTGGCGGAAGTGCTCCTCGATCAGGCCGTCCATGTGGGCGCCGGGATCGTCGTGGGTGAGCAGCCCCTCGGCGCCCATCATGTCGAGGAACCAGGCGCAGTGCTTCTTGTAGGACTCCGAGGCGAACAGCTTGGTCATCGACCCTTCCACCCCGAACATGGCTCCCTCCGACGCCAGGGCGGCCGTGTGGTAGGCGAAGCTGCGGCACACCTCAACGTCGATCATGGCCCGCATCAGCTTGTGGCGTACTTCGTCGTCGTCGATGGGTCGGCTGCCGTCGGCCCGGCGAGCGCGGCGGGCCCAGTCGACGGCGGCTTCGATCACTGGAGGCGACGGGAACTGGCCGCCTGCTATGCCCCGCTCGTACTTGAGGGCGGTCTTCATGACCGTCCAGCCGTCGTTCACTTCGCCCAAGCGCCACTCGTCGCCGAGCACCACGTCGTCGTAGAAGGTGGCGTTGGATCTCTCGTTTCCCATCGTCTCGACGGCCTGGATCTCGATGCCGGCCGTGTCGAGGGGCACCACGAAGAATGTCAGCCCTCGATGCTTGGGCACGTCTGGGTCGGTCCGGGTGAGCAGCAGCACGTAGTCGGCCACATGGGCCAGAGTCGTCCACATCTTGGAGCCGTTGATGACCCACCGGTCTCCGTCGCGTACGGCCCGGGTGCGGGCCGCGGCGACGTCCGAGCCGGACTCGGGCTCGCTGTAGCCCAGGCATGCCAGAGCCTCACCCGACATCAGCCGGGGGGCCACCGTGCTGCGCAGATGATCGCGGCCGTGCTCCAGGATCATCGACACCGCTACCACGGCCACCCCCAACGCGTCCGCGGGCGCCTGGTGGAGCTGCAACTCCTCGAGCAGCACGCACAGATCAACCGGGTCCATCCCGCCTCCGCCGAGCTCGGCCGGCACCGCGCCCGACAGCCAGCCCCGATCGGCGATGGCCCGGTGCAGGGCGGGGGAGTGGATGGTGCCGTCGCGGGTCGCGGCGATCATCTCGCCGGTGAGGTGCTCGGCCAGGAACTGCTGAACCTCTGCCCGGAAGTCTTCGGCCCGTGCCGGCATGGTGAAGTCCATCACGCAGCCTTCGGGCCCAGGTCGGCGTCGGCGAGCCGGGCGACCTCGGCCGCTGGCTCGCCGAGCTGCAGCAGCCAGCCGGCGGCCCGGCGGTAGTAGAGCTGGACGTCGTACTCGGCGCTGTAGCCGTAGCCGCCGTGGTACTGCAGCACCCGGTCGGTCGCGAACCGGCCCGACTCGGCGCCGAACAGCAGCGCCATCGAGGCGAGCCGGGCGCCGTCGGCTCGGCCAGCATCGACGGCGCAGACGGCCCGGAAGGCGAGCAGCCGTGCCCCCTCGCTTCGGGTGGAGGCGTCGGCCAAACCGTGCTGTACCGCCTGGAACGATCCGACCGGCACACCGAACTGGTGACGCTGCTTGGTGTAGGCCACCCCCATGGCCAGCACCTCACCGGCCAGACCGGCGTAGGCCACCGCCATGAGCGCCTTCCACTCGGCCAGGGCGCGGTCCCATGCGCCCGCGGCCGCCGCGCCGGAAGCGAGAGTCTCTGCATCAGAAAGATCTCGGTCGGCAAGCGGCAGATCCGCGGTGTTGGGCCGGGCCGCGCCCGGGGGCCGGGCGCGGGCGACCACCACGTTGTCGCCGTGCTTGGCCGCCACGACGTCGGCCACCGCGCCGGCGGGTACGAGTCGGGCGGTGCCGTCGGGTCCGACCGGCCCGGGAGCGAGCGTGGCGATCAGCTCGCCCGAGGACACCGCGGTGACCAGTTCCCGCTGTGCGCCGGCTGAGCCGAGCAGCCGGGCGCACACCGCGTGCTCCACCAGCGGTACCGGCGCTATCCGCCGACCCCATTCGTGGACGACTACGGCCAGATCGACAAGCGAGGCCCCACCGCCCCCGTCGGTGACGGGCACGGCCATGCCGGGCGCGCCCGCGGCGACGAGCTTGCGCCACAGGCCGGGATCGAAACCGCAGCCCGCCTCCGCGGCCCGCACTGTTTCGGGTGTCGCCTCGCGGGCGAACAGGTCACCGAAGGCCTCAGCGACGGCCTGCTGATCCTCGGAGTATCGGGTCCGCACGACAACAAGACGCTAAGAAGCCGAGCGGGTAGCTGCAAGCCTGTCGCGTGGAGGCGGGGTATTTCCCGCTCTTGTTCGCTTCGCTCACGGGCCGCTCGGGCCACGGCCTCGCCCGTATGGGCCGGGTTCGCTCCTCTACCCGCTCGGCCTCTAACCCCAGTAGGACCCGCTGACTGTGCGCCGGTTCCGATGGGGTCGGGAATACCTTGGCCCCGGCCCCGGTTGGAGGGGGGCGTCGGTTCACGATGAGAGATTGGGACCGGCAACAGCCATTGAGACGAAGGAGAGACAGTGAGACTGCAACTTGCGCTGAACGTGTCCGATTTGGAAGCCGCGGTGGACTTCTACTCGCGGATGTTCGCAACGGAGCCGGCCCGCCGCCGGCCCGGCTACGCCAACTTTGCCATCGACGAGCCGCCCCTGAAGCTGGTGCTGTTCGAGGCCGCCGACGACGCCTCGGACCCCGCTGGATGCTGCGGTGCAGGTGGCACCATCAACCATCTCGGCGTGGAGACCGAGAACGCCGATCAGGTGGTCGATGCCGAGCGGCGTTTGACCGGAGCGGGCCTCGAGCCCACCGTCGTTGGCGACACCATGTGCTGCTACGCCACCAAGACCGAGACCTGGGTCACCGATCCCGACGGCGCCCGGTGGGAGTGGTACGTGCGTACCGGCGACAGCGAGGTGCTCGAAAACGTGGTGGTCGCCTCCCGCTGAGCATTCCCATGCACCGGCGGACGTAAGCTGCCGGGCACCATGAGTAGCACCACATTCCTCATCCGGGGCGGCATCGTGCTGCCGCTCGAGGGCCGCAAGGTGAGCTACGACCCGGGCTCAGTTCTCGTCGTGGACGGCACGATCGCCGCGGTCGGGGCCGTGGAGGAAGTGGCTGCCCACCCTGCCGCGGCAACCGCCCCGGTGGTGGACGGGGCCAACCATGTCGTGATCCCCGGCATGCACAATGCTCACCTGCACTCGGGCCTGCTGCGAGGCACTGCTGAGGGGCTCGCCCTCTTCGACTGGCTGGAGAACTACGTCGACCCTGCTCACCGGGCCCTGACCCCTGAGATCGCCAAGGCCGCCTCCTACATGGCCTACACCGAGTGCCTGCGAGGCGGCACCACCTCGGTGCTCGACATGTGGCGGTTCATGGAGGGCTCGGCCGAGGCGGCCACCGAGATCGGCATCCGGGCCACGCTGGCCCCCTACACCGCCGACCGCTACGACCACTTCGAGTCCCTCGAATCGAACCGGCGCCTGCTCGAGACCCATCGCACCGCCGCCGACGGCCGGGTCCGGTCCTGGGTGGGGCTGGAGCACATGTTCTACTGCTCACCCGAGATGTTCAGGGCCGCGGCCGCCCTGGCCGAGGAGTTCGACACCGGCATCCACACCCACTCATCCGAGACGGTTTGGGAGGTGCAGGAGAGCCTGAGCCAGTTCGGGCGGCGCCCCATCGAGGAGTTCTACAACCGGGGCATCCTCGGCGAGCGCACCATCGTGGCCCATTGCGTGTGGCTGGACGATCGCGAGGTCGAGCTGATGGCCCGCACCGGCACCGCCGTCACCCACTGCCCCTGCTCCAACATGAAGATCGCCTCCGGCCCGGCCCGGATCGACCACTACCGGGCGTCGGGGATGACGGTCGGGCTCGGCACCGACGGCGAGAAGGAGAACAACAACCTCGACATGCTGGGCGAGATGAAGTTCGCGTCGCTGCTGGCCAAGGTCAGCACCCTCGACCCGACCGCGGCCGACCCCTGGGACGTGCTCGACATGGCCACCCGCTCCGGGGCGGCCGCCCTCGGCCTCGACGACGTGACCGGCACCCTCGAGGTCGGCAAGGACGCCGACATCGCCATGGTCGACATAGGCGGCCTGCACTTCGTGCCGGTGATGCACGGGCAGCACTTCAACGCCCCGGCCCATCTGGTGTTCACCGCCCACGCCCGCGACGTGGCCAACGTGTGGGTCCAGGGCCGCCGCCTGGTTCAGGACGGCCAGGTGATCTCCGTCGACGTGGCGGCCGTGGCCGCGGAGGCCCAAGCCGCGGCCGAGGAGCTGTTCGAGCGGCGCGAGGCCCTCAAGGGCAACCCCGCCACCCCTCTCTGGTAACCGGCTAATCGCCCACGGCGGCCTCGAGCCACTCGGTGGCGATGTTGCGGTGGCGGGCGAGCATCTCGTCGACGCCCGTCGCGGTCAGCTGCCCGTCCTCCACCAGTAACTTGCCGGCAACGACCGTGTGCCGGGGAGCCACCGGACCGCAGCGCAGCAGTGCCTCGACCGGATCCGACAGCGCCCCGGCGAAGGCGACGCCTCCGAGGGGCCAGACCACAAGGTCGCCGGCCCGCCCCGTCTCCAGGGCCCCGATGTCGTCGCGGTCCAGGCAAGCAGCCCCGCCGACGGTCGCCATCTCCAGCGCCTCCCGTGCGTTCATGGCCTCGGGACCGCCCCTCAGCCGGGCCAGCAGCAGGGCGCCCCGGGTCTCCAGCCACAGGGAGGCGCAGTCGGTGGAGGCCGAGCCGTCGCAGCCGATGCCCACCGGCACGCCCGCGTCGAGCATCTCGCGGATCGGGGCCACTCCCAAGCCGATCAACTGGCTGCAGCTCGGGCAGTGGGACACTCCCGTGCCCCAATGGGCCAGCAGGTCGATCTCGGCCGGGCTGGGGACCACGCAATGCGCCACCCAAGCACGGTCCGAGCCCCAGCCGACGCTCTCCAGGAACTCGACCGGGCGGCAACCGTGGGTGGACTCGCACAGGGCGCTGTCGTCGGCATTCTCGGCCAGGTGGGTGTGCAACCGCACGTCCAGTCGCTCGGCCAGCTCCGCGGTGCGAGTCATTAGATCGGGCGTGACAGAGAAGTGCGAGCACGGTGCCAGGGCGATGCGCACCATGGCGCCGGGGGCTGGGTCGTGATGGAGCGCCACCAGTCGCTCGCAGTCGGCGAGGATCGCGTCGTCGTCCTGGACTACCGAGTCGGGCGGCAGCCCCCCGTCCTTCTCGGACAGGCTCATCGACCCCCGGGTGGGATGGAACCGGAACCTGAGATCCCGGGCCGCCTCGATCTCTGCCGAGGTCAGGTCGCCGCCGCCTCGGGGATGCAGGTACAGATGGTCGGTCGTAGTGGTGCAGCCCCCCAGTGCCAGCTCAGCCAGGCCGATCCAGGCCGAGACGTAGGCGGCCTCCTCGTCGAGACGGCTCCACACCGGGTACAGGGTTCGCAGCCAATGGAACAGATCACCGGCTAGAGCCGGAGCGAAGGCCCTGGTCAGGTTCTGGAAGATGTGATGGTGGGTATTGATGAGCCCGGGCGTCACCAGGCAGCCGCGGGCGTCGATCGTGCGGTCGGCTGCCGGCTCTGATCCGGGCTCTCCCACCGCGGTCACGAACCCGCCGGAAACGGCTACCCAGCCGCCGCGAATCTCCCGGCGGTAGGCGTCCATGGTCACCACCAGTTCCGCGTTGCGGACACACAGATCCGCACGTACACGAGGATTGGCGAGCGGTGAGCCGCCTAGTGGTAGTGTCCGCGAAGCGGAGCTAGGCAAGGGGGCTGACTCGCTCATGGACATGGATTCCTTCCTGAAGGCGATACCCAAGGTGAGCCTTCACCTGCACCTCATGGGGTCGGTTCAGGCCCGTACCGCGGTCGACCTGTGCAACAAGCACAACGTGCCTCTGCCCGACTACGAGGAGCCCGAGGACCTCTACGACTATCCCGACATCTACAAGTTCCTCCACATGTACGACAACACCTCGCTGGGCGTGATCGACCGGGAGGACTTCGAGCGCATCTGCTACGAGACGCTCACCGAGGCCGCCGAGCACAACGTCCGCTACCGGGAGATGTTCTTCAACCCCACCGCCCATATGGCGGCCGGGGTCGACTACGAGACCTGTGTCGACGGGCTCATCGACGGGATCAACGCGGCCCGCACCGACCATGGCGTCGAGTGCCGCCTCATCGCGGCCATCAACCGGATGGAGACGCCGGAGCTGGGCGTCAGCATGGTGGAGACCCTCCTCGACCATCCCCGCACCGAGGTGATCGGCATCGGGATGGACTACGCCGAGGCCGAGTACCCGCCCGAGCGGTTCTGGAAGGCCTACCGCATGGCCGAGCAGGCCGGGCTGCACCTGACCGCTCACCAGTCCGAGGACGCCCCGCCCCGCAACATCGAGACCTGCCTCGACCTGCTCAACTGCGAGCGGGTGGACCACGGCTACCACGTGGTCGAGAGCGAGGCCATCATGCGCCGATGCCGCGATGACGGCGTCGTCTTCACCTGCACCCCCGTGTCGACGGCGTGGGTGTACTTCAACGACGACTTCGACAACCACCCGATCGGGCAGATGCGCGAGTACGGCATCAAGATCAGCCTGGACTGCGACGATCCTCCCATGTTCAAGACGGACCCCACCAAGGACTACATCATGGCCCACAACCACATGGGCTTTGAGGTGGAGGACTTCCGCCAGTGCATGCTCAACGGCATCGACGGCTCCTGGCTAGATGAGCCGGAGAAGCGCCGCATGCGCCGCGAGTGGGCCATCGAGTTCGACGAGCTCGTCGCCCAACTCGACTGATCCCCTCACAACCAACCAGAGAGAAGCTCCAACCCAGAAAGGCACCTGACATGACCGACAAGAAAGACGACCGGAGGCTGATCCTTCCGCCCAGCGCGACCGTGTCGCGTCGCCAGGCCCTCAAGATGGGCGCCTACGGGCTGGGAGGCATCGCTGTCGGAGGATCGTTGCTGGCCGCATGCGGGGACGACGAGGAGGCCGCACCGGCCACGACCGCGGCGCCGGCCACGACCGCGGCCCCGACCACCACGGCGGGCAAGGACAAGATCAAGGCCGCGTGGGTGTACATCGGCCCGCCCGACGACAACGGCTGGACCCAGGAGCACGACCGCGGCCGCCTCGCGGCGCAGGCCGCTCTCGGCGACCGGCTGGAGACCTCGTTCGTTCCGAACATCGGCTTCGACGCCGGGACGACCGAGACATTCCAGCAACTGGTGGACGACGGCAACGACATCATCTTTGCCAACACCGAGTACGCCGGGCTGCTGACCGAGGTGTCGGACAACGCTCCCGACACCAAGTTCTGCGAGATCAACGGGCACTACTACAGCGACAACCTGTTCCCGTTCTACCTGGCCCACGAGAAGACCGCCTACCAGCTGGGCGTGGCCGCCGGGCACCTCGCCGGCAACGGCCGCATCGGCTACATCGGCGCCTTCCCGACCGCCACGGCGTTCAACGACGTGAACGGCCTGCTGCTCGGCGCCCGGTCGGTGAACCCCGACGCCACGGTGGAGACGGTGCTGGTCAGCACCTTCTTCGATCCCCAGAAGGCGGCCCAGGCGGCCAACGCGCTGCTCGATGCCGGCGTCGACTTCCTGTTCGGCGTGATGGACGAGCCCACCTTCCTGCAGTTGTCGGAGGAGGCCGGGGTGTGGACCGGGTACTGGAACCTCGACTTCCGCTCGGCTGCTCCCACCAAGTACGTGTCCCACTTCGACCTGTCGGAGTTCGGGCCCTTCTACACCGAGCAGTGCCAGCGGGTGCTGGACGGCACCTGGGTGTCCCAGGACGAGGTGTGGCTGCTGGACACGCCCATCGGCGATTTCGGGCCCAACGTGCCCCAGGATGTGCAGGACGCGGTGCTGGACGCCGGGGCCAAGCTCGACAGCGGCGAACTCCACGTCTACGCGGGCCCGCTGAACGACAATGAGGGCAATGAGAGGCTGGCCGCGGGCGAGACCATCGACTCGCTGGGCGCCTATGCCATCGACTGGCCGGTCGACGGTGTCAGTGGCATCTCGCCCGTCTCCTGAGCCCAATTCCGGGCTACACCCGTCACTGAGTTGACCGGCGAAAGCACGCGACTCTCTGTCGAGGCGCGGGGCATATCCAAGGCTTTCGGGGGCGTGGCCGCCCTCGACGCCGTCGACTTCGAGGTGCGCTGGTCCGAGGTCCACGCTCTCGTGGGCGAGAACGGAGCGGGCAAGACCACGCTGTGCAACATCCTGGCCGGCATCTACCGCGCCGATGCCGGCCAGGTGATCGTGGACGGGACCGAGCGAGACTTCCGCAGCCCCGCCCACGCCATCGACGCCGGCATCGGCATGGTCCACCAGCACTTCCGGCTGGTCGAGCCGATGACCGTGTCCGAGAACATCCACTTGGGTTGGCCCGAGACCCCGGGGGTCGTCAGCCAGCGCGCCCTGAACGAGCGGACCGAGCAGTTCATGGGCGAGATGGGCCTGCACGTCGATCCCACCGCCAAGATCTGGCAGCTGTCGGTAGGGGAGCAGCAGCGGGTGGAGATCCTGCGGGTTCTGGCCCGCGGCGCCCGCGTCCTGATCCTCGACGAGCCCACCGCAGTCCTCACCGCCAAGGAGGCCGAGGATCTCTTCGCGGTGGTCCGCGAGCTGGCGGCCAGCGGCCTGAGTGTGATCTTCATCACCCACAAGCTCCGGGAGGTTCTGGCCGTATCGGACCGCTTGACGGTGCTGCGCCACGGGATCAGGGAGATCACCCGGCCGACCGAGGGGGCCACCGCCAGCGAGATCGCCCGGCTCATGACCGGCGAGGAGCGGGTCCTCAACGTGGAGCACAGAGTCGTGACCGGCGATCCCGCCCTCGAACTGCGCGGCGTCTCGGCCCTCAACGACCGGGGTATCACCGCCCTGCACGACGTGGACCTGACCGTCCGGTCCGGGGAGATCCTCGGCATAGCCGGCGTGTCGGGCAACGGCCAGACCGAGCTGGCCGAGGTCATCTGCGCGCTGCGCGGCCTGGAGTCCGGCTCGATCACGGTCGACGGAGCGGATGTCGGCTCCATGTCGGTGCGGGCCGTCACCGACATGGGCGTAGGGCACATCCCCGAGGACCGCATCGGGATGGGCATGGTGCTGTCGGCACCGGTCAAGGACAACGCGGTGCTTCACAACTACTGGACCGAGCAGTTCTCCCAGGGCCTGAACCTCAACCGGCAGGGCGTAATCGATTTCGCCAAGCGGCTGGTCGAGGCGGCCCGGGTGCAGACCCGCTCGGTGTTCGCCACCGCCGGGCAGCTCTCGGGCGGCAACCAGCAGCGCCTGGTGGCCCGGCGGGAGGCGCTTGTCGCGGACCAGCTGCTGGTGGCGGCCCACCCCACCAGGGGACTCGACGTGAACGCGGCCCAAGAGGTCAGGTCGACGATCCTCGACAAGCGTGACAGCGGCTGCGCGGTGCTGCTGATCTCCGACGACCTCGACGAAGTGCTGTTGATGAGTGACCGGATAGCGGTCATCTACGAGGGTCGGATCATGGGCGTGTTCGATGCCGCCGACGCCGACCGCGAGCCCATCGGCCTGCTGATGGGCGGCCATTCCAGCACTGAGGCCGCGTGACTCCGCTGGCATCGATCGCGAGCGCGGTGCTGTCGGTGACGCCGTGGCGGTTGGAGCGGCGCCTGGAGGTCGACGCCCGACGGGCCGCCCTCACCCGCATCGGCGGCGCGGTCGGTGCCATGATCGTGGTCGGGATCCTGCTGCTGCTCACCGGGCGTAACGCCTTCTGGATCTTCTGGCAGGCCCTGGACGCCGTCTTCGGCCGCCAGCGCGGCATCGAGGGGGTTGCCCTCCGGGCCATCCCCATCCTGATGACCGCACTGGGCGTGGCCCTCTCGCTGCGGATGAAGGTCTGGAACATCGGCTCCGACGGCCAGTTCCTCATGGGCGCCCTGGCCGCGGTGGGCGTGGGCATCCACTTGGACGGCCCCGGCTGGCTGGTGCTGATCCTGATGGCCGTCGCCGCCACCCTGGCCGGCGCAGCCTGGATCCTGGTGCCCGCCTTGGCCCGGGCCTACTGGGACGTCAACGAGATCATCACCACGCTGCTGCTCAACTTCGTGGCCCTGCAGCTGGTGACTTGGTCGGCGCTGGGGTTCTGGCGGGACAAGGCAGCCGCGGTGATCCAGTCCACCCGCGAGGTTCCGTTCACCCTGCCCGGCATCCCCGGCGCCAACTCGGTGACCATCGCCCTGCTCGTGCCTCTGGTTATCGCCGCGATTCTGTGGTGGGTGTTCCGCTCAACCACCATCGGCTACGAGATCGACACCATCGGGGGCAACCCCCGGGCCGCGGGCTTCGCCGGCATCGCGGTGCGCCGCCGCATCCTGGTGGTCATGCTGTTCACCGGGGCCATCGCCGGCCTCGGTGGGATGCTCCAGCTGAGCGCCCCGGGAGCGCAGGCCATGAACGCCGGATTCTCGGCCCAGTTCGGGCTGTCGGGCTTCATCGTGGCTGCACTGGCCGGCGCGGCGTTCTGGGGCGTGATCGGCGGCGGGCTGTTCATCGCCTCGATGTTCTACGCGGGGATCGTGCTGCAGACCAAGGGTCTGTCGGTGTACATCATCTTCGCCATCTACGGCGTCATTCTCACCGGCATCGCCCTCGGGGAGATCGCGGCCCGCTACCGGGTGGTGCGTCGTGAAGCCGCCGACGAGTCCGAGGCGACTGCCGGCGAGGAAGCGGCCGCTCCGCAGGGAGCGGGCTCATGATTCTCGCCATCATCGAGAACGCCTTCTTGAGCCTGATCGGCTCGGCCATACCGGCCAGCGCGGTGGTGATGCTGGCCGCCACCGGGGCCATGCTCGGCGAGCGCGTCGGGGTGCTCAACCTGGGTCAGGAGGGACTTATCGGCATCGGCGCGGTGTACTCGGTGATCGCGGTGCTCTCGTGGGGAGTGGAGAGCCCCTGGCTCGCCATGCTCATCGGCATGATCGCGGCCGCGGTGGCCGGCCTGATCTTCGCGGTCTGCGTGGTGGCCTTCAGGGCCAGCCAGGTGCTGGTCGGGCTGGCCCTGGCCCTCGGGGGGATCGGGTTGTCCAATCAACTGGGCACGAACCGCAACGGCACGCCCATCCAGACGCTGTTCCGGGAAGTGAACCCGGGCGGCGTGCTCGACGACAACGATGCGGTGTCAGCGTTCTTCTTCCACGACCCGGTGGTGTACATCGCCTACATCGGGCTGCCGGTGGTGCTGTGGTTCGTGCTGTTCCGTACCCGCCACGGCATGAACATGAAGGCGGTGGGCGAGAATCCGGCCGCGGCCGACGCGGTTGGAGTGAGCGTCACCGGCTGGCGGATCTTCTACTCGGTGCTGGGAGCGGCGCTCACGGGAGCGGGCGGCGCCTACATGGTCCTGTCGTTCACGCCCACGTGGTCGCCCGACATCGCCCGAGGCCGGGGCTGGGTCGCACTGGCAGTGGTGATATTCGCCGGTTGGCGGCCGGGGTGGGCTGTGGCCGGGGCCCTGCTGTACGGGTCGATGATCTCGCTCGACACCACCGCCCAGGCCCGCGGCTGGGGTCTGCCGTTCATGGGCGCCAGCGACCTCAGCTTCTTCCTGTCGATGCTGCCCTACGTGGTCACGCTGGTGGCCATCCTCATCCCAGCCGGGGCGGTGAAGCTTGGTAGACGGGTGCGATCCACCGCCGCGCCAGCCGCGCTGGCTATCCCGTACTCGCGCGAGGAGCGCTGAGCACCGCTGCGCCCGGAGCCCAGCCGCGGCCCGAGACCGATGACCGGGGAGCACCGTTGACCGAGACCGACCGAATCGGCGATGAATGGTTCCCGGTGGCCCGAGCCACCGACATCGCCGCGGGTCGATGGTTTCCGTTCGAGTTGCTCGACGAGCGATGGGTGCTGGCCTGCGACAACTCCGGCCGGGTCGAGGCCTTCGTGGACACCTGCCCCCACCGGGGAGCGCAGATCACTCTGGGCGACTTCGACGGCGAGAGGCTGCGATGCGGCTATCACGGCTGGCAGTTCGACATCGACGGCCGCTGCGTGCATCAGCCCGCCCATCCCAGCCGGCGCCCTCCCGCGGGTGTGCAGTTGAAGCGGGCGTTGGTGCGGGCCGGGTACGGATTCTGGTGGATCTGCGCCGGCGACCAGCCCCGGAACCTGCCGATAGCCCCGGACCACGACGCCTATCCGCAGCGGACCGTCTGGCTCGACCCGGTGAAGGTGGAGTCATCGGCCCCCCGGATCATCGAGAACTTTCTGGATCTCGCCCACTTCCCGTTCGTGCACACCGGGTACCTCGGCCAGGAGCCCTACACCGAGGTCGCCCGCTACGGGATCGAGACCACAGACGACGAGCTTCGGCTGACCGACTGCGTGTTCTGGCAGCCCAATCCCGGACCGGCCGCAGCCGGCGGCGGACCGGTCCGCTACCGGTACTCGGTGTCGCACCCGTATGCGGCCACGCTGACCAAGGTGCCGTCAACAGGCGAGGACGATCTCGCCGGGGGTTTCACCATCCTCATCGTGGCCAGCCCCGTCACCGAGACCGAGTGTGTGGTGTGGCGCTCCACTGTGGTCCACGACACCGGCGCCGACCT
The DNA here is from genome assembly GCA_009835735.1 of Acidimicrobiaceae bacterium. GTDB lineage: Bacteria > Actinomycetota > Acidimicrobiia > Acidimicrobiales > Aldehydirespiratoraceae > Aldehydirespirator. The sequence goes on along the minus strand of VXWX01000161.1, from coordinate 33,845 downwards.
GGAGGCCCAGCAAGCCTTCAACGACCTGATCTTCTCCCAGGACATCGACGTGGTCGAGTCGCAGCGACCTCGCCGCCTGCCGCTGGACCCGAGGATGGAATCGCATCAACCCGCCGACGCAGGCAGTCTCGCCTACCGCAAATGGCTGGGCACGCGGGGGATCCGGTATGGCACCATCTCAACCGAGCGGGGAATGCGAGGATCATGACACCAGATGCGGATCTGGCCGGCTTCGTGCGGGGCCTGCCCAAGGCCGAGTTGCACCTGCACATCGAGGGGACCCTCGAGCCGGAAATGCTCTTCGAGCTGGCCGGACGCAACGGGGTCGAGCTGCCCTTCGCGGATGAGGCCGCGGTCCGGGCCGCCTACTCGTTCACCGACCTCCAGTCGTTCCTGGACATCTACTACCAGGGCGCGGCCGTGCTGCAGACCACCCAGGACTTCTACGACCTGATGGCCGCATACCTGCGCAGGGCCCACGCGGACGGTGTTCGGCGGGCGGAGATGTTCTTCGACCCTCAGACCCACACCGAAAGGGATGTGGGATTCGACGTGTTCATGGAGGGCTTCACCGCGGCCATGGCCGACGCCGAAGCCCAGTGCGGGATCTCCTCCGCGCTCATCATGTGCTTCCTGCGGCACCTTCCCGGCGAAGCCGCCTGCGAGACTTTCCGTGCCGCCGAGGGCTGGCTGGACAGCATCATCGGCGTGGGACTCGACAGCTCCGAGGTAGACCATCCGCCCGAGGACTTCGCCGAGGCCTATGCCATGGCCCGGGCCGCGGGTCTGCGGCCGGTGGCCCACGCCGGCGAGGAGGGGCCGCCCGCCTACATCACCGGAGCCCTGGATGCGCTCGGCGCGGAACGGATTGACCACGGAGTGCGCTGCACCGAAGATCCCGACCTGGTGGTCCGGCTAGTGGCCGCGCAGACGCCGCTGACGGTGTGCCCGCTGTCGAACCTGGCGCTTTGCGTGGTGGACGACCTGGCGGATCACAATCTCAAGCGTCTGCTTGACGCCGGGCTCAAGGTCACCATCAACTCCGACGATCCCGCCTACTTCGGCGGCTACGTGGCAGACAACTATGTGGCGGTGGCGATCGCTCTCGGCCTCTCGCGTGCCGAGCTGGCCCGCTGCGCTCGCAACAGCCTGGAGGCCTGCTTCGCACCTGAGGCCCAGAAACAGGCCTGGACGGCCGAGCTGGACGCCTGCGTGGGCTCGGCCTGATGATCATGGGTGGATCTGGCCGAGTGCGGGTCTTCGCCTACTGTGGCGATTGCAAGCACGAGCGGAGGCTGTCATGACAATGGCAGAGACCAGCATCCGGGGCTGTACCGACCCGGTGATCCTGAATCAGTGGCACCCGGTGGCCGATCTCGATGAGATCCGCCGGGGTCCGCTGCGCACCCTGCTACTGGGCGAGCCGCTGTCCTGCTGGATCGACGGCGACGGCACGGTCCGGGCCGAGACCCAATCCGGCCGCGAGCTCGAGGTCCGTACCGACTACGGGTTCCTGTGGACCACTCTGGGTGAGCCCGACGGCGACGTCTTTCCCGTTCCGGAGACCGACGAGGATGACCGCCGAACCCTCAACGCCGTGACCGTCGGCATCGAGGTCTCGGCCCCCCGGGCGGTGGAGAACTTCCTGGACATGGCCCACTTCCCCTACGTGCACACGGGCATGCTCGGCGAGGAGCCCCACACCGAGGTGGCCGAGTACAGGGTCGAGGAGCGGGACGGAGAACTCTGGGCCTTCGACTGCGCCTTCTACCAGCCGCGCGCCGCCGCGTCCTCCTCGCAGGCGGTGCTGGCCGACTACATCTACCGGGTGCCCCATCCCTACGCCGCCATGCTCTACAAGTCGTCGCCGGCCGACGCCGAGCGACTGGACGCCATCGGCATCTTCATCCACCCCCTCACCGACACCCGGATCCGGGCCCATCTGTTCCTCAGCGTGCTCGACGATGTGAGCACCGATCAAGAGATCCGGTGGTTTCAGCAGAACATCATCGGCCAGGACAAGCCCATCCTCGAGAACCAGTACCCCAAGCTGCTGCCGCTGGACCCCCGGGCCGAGACCCCGATCCGGGCCGACCGCTCAGCCATCGCCTACCGGCGCTGGCTCAGCCGACTCGGCGTGACCTACGGAGTGATCCCCGCCGGAGCCGCTACCTAAGAGGCCGAGCGAACAGGCGAGCGATTCCGGCCCATACGGGCGAGGCCGTGGCCCGAGCGGCCCGTGAGCGCAGCGAACAAGAGCGGGAAACACCCCCTTGCGACGCGAATGCCTCTCACCCACTTGCGCTCGCTCTAGGTATGTCCCTCCAGGGGACGTCCCGGTCGAAGCCGGGCTCTCTGGGCAAACCGAGGGCACGCTCGGCCACGTTGTTGCGCATCACCTCGTTGGTCCCTCCGCCGATCGACACCGCGTAGCGGCCCATCAACTCGTGGCGGACCCACCGGGCCTGCTCGCCGGTGTCGGCCACCACGGCGAGACCGCCGAGTGCCGCGGCCAAGTCACCGCTGCGCCGCTTCGACTCGGCGGCGAACAGCTTCATGATCCCGGGGTCGATCGGGGGCGGCTCACCCCGCCGCACTGCGTTCTGGATGGTCTCGCCCATCCAACGCTGCATCTGCTCGCGGGCCCAGGCGTCGACCAGCCGCTGGCGCACCAGAGGGTCGTGGCGGTGGCCGTGGCGCCGGGCCAACTCCGACAGCGGCGCCACAACGCTGGTGCCCCTGCGGTCGCCGATGAAGGCCGACTCGTTGAGGAGGACCGTCCGGGCCGGCGCCCATCCGCCGTCGACCTCGCCCACAACATTGGCCGCGGGTACCCGCACATCTTCGAAGAAGACCTCGTTGAAGTGGGCCGAGCCGTTCATCTGCACCAGCGGTCGGGCCTCAATCCCCGACGATTCCATCTCGACGAGCAGGAACGTGATACCCCGGTGCTTGGGCGCGTCGGGGTCCGTCCGTACCAGCAGGAACCCCCAGTCGCAGAACTGGGCCTGAGAGTTCCACACCTTCTGCCCGTTCACCACGAATTCGTCTCCGTCGCGTTCGGCCCGCATGGCCAGCCCGGCCAGATCGCTCCCCGCGCCCGGCTCGCTGAACAGCTGGCAGAAGGCCAGCTCCCCAGACAGCAGTCCGGGCACGAAACGGAGCTTCTGCTGTTCGGTGCCGTGGCGCAACAGCGTGGGTCCGAGCATGGCGATCGTCGCGCCGATGAACCCGGGCCACTCCTCGTAGCCCGCCGCCACCTCGGAGAAGATGCGGGCCTGCCAGGGCTCGCCCCCGCCCCCGCCGTAGGCACGGGGCCACGTGAGACCGGCCCAACCGTGCTCGAACAGGGTGCGCTGCCAGGTCCGCCCGTTCCGGAAGGACTCCTCGGCCCGGGCCTCGTCGACGTAGAGCGGGACTCTCCACAGGTCGTCGTAGGACCGGACGGTGGCGTGACGGTCGTGCCAGTCCTGCACCCTGGCCCTGAACTCGGCCTGCTCCGCGGTGTCGTCGGAGCCTCCGGGGTCTTGTTCGGAGCGGTGTCGAACCACGGGCTCCCCTTGTTGACGCTCGGCGGACCGTTACCCTCTGCACCCGTGTCGGAAGTGCACCGCGAACGCTACGGCGTGAGCGACGACGAGGTCGATATCGAGCGGATCCGTCTGGCCAAGCTGGCCGAATTTCTCGACCCGGGAACCTTCCGGCTTCTCACCCGGGTCGGCGTCGAGCCCGGCATGCACGTGCTGGAGCTGGGCGCGGGCACCGGCAGCGTCTCGGCGTGGCTGGCCGAGCAGGTCGGCCCCGACGGCAGGGTGATGTCGACCGATATCGACCTCCGCTTCCATGCGTCTATGCCCCCGAATGTGATTGTGCGCCAGCACGACGCGGCCCGCGATCCGCTGCCGGCCGGGCACTTCCATCTGGTCCACGCGCGGGCGGTGATCCAACACATACCCGAACGCGTCGAGGTGCTGGCTCGGCTCAAGGCGGCGCTGCGGCCGGGAGGGGCCATGGTGATCGAGGACGGTGCCATGGCCGAGTTCGCCGAGCAGGCTCTTCCCGAGCCCCTCGGCTCAATCCACCGCATGGTGGCCCATGCTTCGGCTCCGCAGTGGCGAGATCCCGACACGGGAGTGCGTATCTTGGGCTGGATGCGGGAACTCGGCCTTGAGGACCTGGACGCGATCGGCAAGGTGAGGATCATGCGGCCCCATGAGGCGAGCGGGGAATGGTGGTTCCTCGCCCTCGAGCGGGCCGTGCCGCGGCTTGTCGAAGCGGGTGCAGTGACGGAGCCGGACGCAGCCGCAGCTCTGGAGCAGATGCGGGAGCCGGGTTTCGCCATGCTCGGACCAACGTCGATAGCCACTATCGGGCGCAAGCCCGCGCTGGCGTAGGAGCGTCGCTGTGAAGTTCGCAATGTTCTACGAGATCCCGGTGGCCCGACCGTGGTCGCGTCAGAGTGAGCATCAGGCCTATCAGGAGGTGGTGGAGCAGGTGCGCCTGGGAGACCGGGTCGGGTTCCACTCGGTGTGGACGGTGGAGCACCACTTCCTTGAGGAGTTCTCGCACTGTTCCAATCCCGAGGTGCTCTACGGCCACCTCGCCGCCGTCACGGAGAACTTGCGGCTCGGCTACGGGGTGCGGCTCATGCCCAAGCCCTACAACCACCCGGTGCGCACGGCCGAGTCGGTGGCCGTGCTCGACCTGCTCTCGAACGGCCGGGTGGAGCTGGGAACGGGTCGCTCGGCCACCAGGACCGAGCTGGAGGGTTTCGGCATCCACCCGAGCGAGACCCGGGCCATGTGGCGCGAGGCCCTGGAGATGACCGTGGCCGCCATGACCACCGACGAGCTGGAATGGGACGGCCACTACTGGCAGATGCCGCCTCGCCGGGTGCTGCCCAAGCCGCTGCAGTCGCCGCATCCCCCTGTGTGGGCCGCCACCAGCTCCGACGGCGGGCACCGCATGATCGGAGAGGCGGGCTTGGGGCTGCTGTCGTTCTCGGTGGGCACGCCCCCGGAGGAGTTGGCCAGGCGCATCGCCATCTACCGGGACGGCATCGCCGCATGCACCGACCCGATCGGGCGGTTCGTGAACGACCAGGCCGCCACCTTCACCATGGTCAACGTGGCGCCGACGGTGTCCGAGGCGGTCGAGGTGGCCGCCGAATCGTTCGAGTGGTACCCCAAGACGGGAGCCCGCCTCATCGGGTCGGTGGCCCAGTGGCTGCGGGAGATGGAGGACGAGCTAGGTACCTACGACTACCTGGGCCGGACCGCGGACCATGTCGAGGACGGCTCGATCGAGCACCTCACCATGGACTACCTGCTGGACACCAACGCCTGCGTCTGCGGCGATCCGGAACGGGCCATCGAGATGTTCCGGGCCTATGAGGCCACCGGCTGCGACATGGTGTTCTGCCTGTTCAACCCGTACAAGGTGCCCCACGACAAGGTCATGCAGACCATCGAGTTGATCGGCACGAAGGTGATCCCGGAGTTCGGGTGACCGGCGTCGAGGGCATAATCAATAGAGGCACAAGCGCGTGGAGGAGAGTCGAATGGGTGAGGCATACATAGTCGACGCCGTCCGAACCCCAACCGGACGGCGCGGTGGCGGGCTGTCCGACGTGCATCCCGCCGACCTCGGGGCGGCCGCCATCAAGGCGCTGCTGCGACGCACCGGCGTCGACCCCATGGCTGTCGAGGACGTGATCTTCGGCAACCTCGACAACGTGGGCCCCAATGCAGGCGACATCGCCCGTACCTGCTGGCTGGCCGCGGGCCTGCCAGAGGCGGTTCCCGGCGTCACCGTGGACCGCCAGTGCGGCTCGGGCCAGCAGGCGGTCAGTTTCGCGGCGATGGGCGTCATGGCCGGGGTTAACGACCTGGTCGTGGCGGGCGGTGTCCAGAACATGTCCATGGTGCCCATCGGAACCGCGCTGATCGCGGCCGAGCCTCTGGGCCACACCGATCCGTTCGGTGGCTCGCAGGGATGGGTGCAGCGCTACGGCACTCAGGAGGTGTCGCAGTTCCGGGGCGCCGAGATGATCGCCGAGAAGTGGGACTTCAGCCGGGCCGACATGGAGGCCTACGCGCTGGAGAGCCACCGCCGGGCCATCCAGGCCATCGACGAGGGGCGATTCACCGCCGAGATCGAACCGGTCGCCGGCGTGACCACCGACGAGGGTCCCCGCCGCGACACCTCCCTGGAGAGGATGCAGTCGCTGCCGCCGCTCACCGAGGGCGGGCGGCTCACCGCGGCCGTCTCCAGCCAGATCAGCGACGGGGCGGCCGCTCTGCTGGTGGCCTCCGAGCGGGCCGTGGAGCAGCACAAACTGACGCCCAGAGCCCGGATCCATCACATGTCGGTGCGGGGCGACGACCCGATCTACATGCTGACCGGCCCTATCCCGGCCACCGCGTACGCGCTGGAGCGCACCGGCATGGCCATCGACGACTTCGACCTGTTCGAGTGCAACGAGGCGTTCGCGCCGGTGCCGATGGCCTGGATGCACGAGCACGACATCCCCCACTCCAAGGTCAACGTCAACGGCGGGGCCATCGCACTCGGCCATCCGCTGGGCTGCACCGGAGCCAAGCTGATGACGACCCTGCTGCATGAGCTGGAGCGCACCGGCGGACGCTGGGGCCTGCAGACGATGTGCGAGGGCGGCGGCCAGGCCAACGTCACCATCATCGAGCGCCTGTGAGCGATCTGGATCCCGGGACGCCGAGCCGCTCCGGCGTGAGCGGCCTGGCGCAGGACAAGGTGGTGCTGGTCACCGGTGCGGCCGGCGGCATCGGCCGGGCCGCCGCGCGGCAATTTGCCGCGCAGGGTGCAGCCCACGTCGTCGTGGCCGACATCGACGCCGAGGGAGCTCGCACCACTGCCGCCGTCATCAACGAGGCCTCGCAGGAACCTGCAGGAGCTTCGGCTGTGGCCGTCGACGTGACCGACGAGGCCGCCGTCGTCTCGATGGTGGACGGGATCGTCGCCGGTCACGGCCGTCTCGACATCGCCTTCAACAACGCCGGGATCGCCGACATGATGTCGGAGTTCGACCAGCTTGAGCAGGCCCGATGGGACCGCATGATCTCGGTCAACTTGACCAGCGTGTTCCTGTGCATGAAGCACGAACTGCGCCACATGGCCGCCCAGGGCGGTGGCGCCATCGTCAACACATCGTCAGGAGCGGGCGTGGTGGCCGCTCCGGGCCAGCCCCACTACACGGCGGCCAAGCACGGTGTGGTCGGGCTCACCAAGGCGGCCGCACAGGAGTACGCCCGCCGGGGGATCAGGGTCAACGCCGTGCTGCCGGGCTCGACCGACACGCCGATGATCCGGCGCTTCATCGGCGACAACGCCGAGATCGCCAAGATGATCGCGGCCACCAACATCGGCGGCCGGATGCTCACTCCCGACGAGGTGGCCGAGACGGCTGTCTGGCTGGCCTCCGACGCGGCCGGCATGGTCAACGGCCAGTCGCTGATCGTCGACGGCGGCGGACTGGTCCGCTGAGAACAGGGCCAAGCGACCCCTGGCGGCTGACGGGCCTGCCCGGAGTCAGGTCAGGGCGAGATCAACCCGGCGTGACGCCTCGTCCTCGGTCACGTCGAGCGCGAACGACAACTCCGAGACCAGCACGCTGCGAGCGGTGTTGTAGAGCGTCTTCTCGCCGGCGGAGAGCCCCTTGGCCCGCTCCCGCAGGGCCAGGTTGCGCACCACTTCGGCCACCTGGTACACGTCGCCCGACTTGAGCTTCTCCTGGTGGTTCTTGTAGCGCCGCGACCAGTTGGCGGGCTCGCGCACATCGCGGCGGGCCAGTACCTCGAAGAGGTCGTCCACGTCCTCGGTGCTGATGGGCCAGCGCATCCCGACGTCCTCGGCCCGGTCGGCGGGCACCGCCACCGTCATCTCGCCGTGGGTCATGCGCAGCACGAGATAGTCCTGCTCCTCGCCGAAGGCGGTGCGCTTCTCAAGCCTCACAATCTCAGCGGCGCCGTGATGCGGGTACACAACCCGATCACCGACCTTGAAGCTCACTCTGCGAATTCTACCGCGCTCGGCTGTGTTCCCGCTCTTGTTCGCTTTGCTCACGGGCCGCTCGGGCCACGGCCTCGCCCGTATGGATCGGATTCGCCCGCCGACCCGCTCGGCCTCTAGCGCGGCTCGACCGTCGTACCCAGAAAGGCGAGGGCGGAGGCGGTCCTTCGAGCAGAGTCCTGGAGCAGCCCTGGATCGCGACCGGTGTCTCGCAGCACGTCGACGATCTCGAAGTTGGAGCGATCCACCCAGGTGGGGGTGTGGGCGACCTCGGTGACCGACCACCGGCCGGTGACCTCGTCCTCGGTCACGGTGAGATGGACGATCACGCCGTCCTCGGTGGGCAGCGGGCATTCGGTGCAGGTTTCCGGGGACTGGTTCGACAGGAAGTTCCCCAACCCGTAGACGATGAACTCCCCGCCGATCTCGACTACCGGCTGCACCATGTGGGCGTGGTGGCCGAGGATCAGGTCGATGTCGGGGGAGGCCAGCAATCGGGGCCCGAGTCCGACCTGCAGTTCGTCGAGCTCGCTGGTGTAGTTGGTGCCCCAGTGCATTGACAGCATCACGAAGTCTGCGCCTGCGGACCGTGCCCGCTGGGCCTCGTCGAGGATGGTCGCCTCGTCGATGAGGTTGGAGAGGTACGACTCGTTGGGATCGAGCCGTCTGTTGGTGAAGCCGTAGGTGTAGGAGAGGTGTGCGACGGTGGCGTCGCCCGCCTCGATCAGCGTCACCTCGTCGCGGGCTTCCGGCGTGAGCGCCATGCCGGCATGGGTCACCTGGACCCGATCGAGCGCGCCGATGGTGCCCACGATCCCGTCGCGCCCGGCGTCGGTGGCGTGGTTGGAGGCGAGCGAGCAGGTGTCGTATCCGGCGTAGGCGATCGCTTCGGCCAGCTCCCTGGGCACGAGGAACGCGGGGAAGTAGGAGAGGTTGGCGTTGTTGGGCGACATCGGGCTCTCCACGTGGCATACGGCCAGGTCCGCTTGGCTGAGGATCGGAGCGACGCTGTCGAACATCGACGTGAAGTCCCAGCCGTCGGACGTGCGGGCCGCGTCCGCGACGGACTCGTGGACGAGCAAGTCGCCGGTGGCCGCGATCGTGAAGGACCGGGGCCCCTCGTCCACCGCGGCGGTGGTGGTGGGCCCTTCGGAGGCGGCGGGCGTGGCGTCGTCCGCGGCGGTTGCGGTCTCGACTTGTGGCGATTCTCGCGGGGCGACCGTGTCGGAGTCGCCGGGGTCCAGCGCGATCGACACCACCGCGCCCGCCACGAGCACGACGAACAGCATCCAGGCCACACCCCGCTCCAACGGCGATCGCGACTCCATGACTGTCCCGCAGACCTCAGGCCGTGCCGATGTCGGACCGCAGGCCCCGGCCTGCTGGCTGAACCGCGGTGAAACCGTCGGGCGATCGGGCCACCCGGCCTTCGACCACCACCCATTGGATGCCTGCGGACTCCTGCGCGGGGTCGGCGATCGTGGACCGGTCGGTGACGGTGGCCGGATCGAACACGGTGATGTCGGCGTCGGCGCCGATGCCGAGCCGGCCCTTGCGCAGCAGAGCCGGGCAGCGGCCCTCGAGCAGGCGGGCCGGCTGGATGGTCATCTTGGCCAGTGCGGTTGGGAGGTCTAGAACCTGCCGCTCGCGCACGTAGTGCCCCAGCACCCGGCTGAAGCACCCGGTCGATCGGGGGTGGTTGTTGTGGGACTGCTCGAGGATGGCGTCGCTGCCGACCATCACGAAGCCGGCTTGGAGCGGCAGGTCCACGTCCTCGGGCGACATGGCGAACGCGGCCGTGAGGCTGTTGGCCGCGTAGGCGTCGGCGAAGGTCTGCTCGGTGAGTCGCTCCGACGTTCCCGCCACCTGCAGGTCGCCGTAACCGATTCCGTACTTCTCCTGCCAGTCCTGGTAGCGAGCCGACTTGAGGTACGTGGCCCAGAAGGTGTACGGATAGGTGCAGGCCGTCATGGACAGCCCCTCGTCGATGGCGTCGCCGATGCGTCCGAGCGCCTCGGCCATCACCCCGGTGCCGCCCGTCGAGTTGATGTGCTCGACATGGACGTGGGCCCCGGTCTCTCGGGCCGCGGAGACGAGCTCGCTGATGGCCTGGAGGTTGGTGCCGGGCGGGAGGTTGTCGGAGTAGCGGGCGTGCACGCACAGGGGAACGCCGTGCTCCGCGGCGATGGCGGCGTGGGCGAGCAGCGCGTCCGCGGTGGTGCCGGGCGTGTACTCGGGTTGCATGTGCAGTCCGATGAACCCGTTGCGCAGGTCGGCCCGGGCGTCCTCGAGCATGGCCTCCAGCGTGCTGCCCGCCGCCGTGTCGTAGGGCTCGAGACCGTGCACCTGGCGCACGAAGGCGTGGTCGGAGGCCCCGCCGAAGTGGATCGGCGAACTGCCGTCGGGATGGGCCGCGAACCAGTTGGTGGCCCGGTTGTCGAGACCGTGCATCCCTAGGTTGCTGGTCACGCCGTCGGCCAGCTTGAACCACTCGCCGTAACCGTTGGGGCTGTACGACAGGATGTCGATGAAGCCGGGCGACACCACCAGGCCGGTTGCGTCGATGGTGGTGTCTGCCTGCAGGGGTAGCGCGTCCGGATCTGCCGAGATGGCCGTGACGGTCGAGCCGCTGATGCCGATGCTCGCCACGTAGTCGAATCCCGAGGCGGGGTCGATGACACGGCCTCCGACGATGGCCAGGTCGAACCGCTGATCAGTCCCCTGCGCCGCCGACTCGTCGAGCACCGGCACCGGCGGCGGCTCAGCCGGCGGCGCCGGTTCGGAGACGACAGTTGACGGTGCCGAGGTCGTCGGGGCACCGGCCGGTTCGACCGGCGCGGCCGTCTGCTGCTGCTCAGGGTCAGGAGCCTCGCCGGATCTCAGCCGGCGGAGCACGGCAACGTTGGTGACCCCGAAACCCAGCGCCATAAGCAGGCGGCGGCGGGCGATGGATCCGCCGCTCGGTTTGGGCCCACTCACGACGAGCCAGCATAACGGCGCGCCCTAAGCCCGAATGTGCCCTCGGTGTCTGCTCTGACTCGGGCCATGCACCTCACCCAGCGCCAGGTGGAGATCGCTCGCCAAGCCTCGGTCGAGGCGTCGGCACAGCCAATCCAGGGTGCTGGGGGGATCCGAGACCCGGCTGAGCACCCAGCGGGCGAATGATCCGTCGTCGAGCCACTCAGCGATGTCCGGCGTGAGGCCGGGGAGGATCGCCGGCGCGGCGGCAGGTTGATCGACAACCCTGAGGCGCAGAGATGACCATGTGTTCCGCTCGTGGAAGTCCTGCCGCAGATGGAGCGTCATGCCGGGCGCCAGCGGCTCGGCGGAGCCGTTGAGCGGATAGAGCCGCGAGAGGCCGTCCCAACTCAGTGGGCGCCGGGTGCACATCCCGCCGCGCCGGTCGAGCAGCCTCGATAGCCGGTGCAGGAACACACCGTCCGGGAACCACACGGCAGGCGAGGGGCACGGCGGCGTGTCCTGGCCCAGGGCGCGGAGGCCCGTGTCGAGCAGGGTCCCCGCCACTGCGTTGAGCTTCTCCACACCGTGGCCGGGCTGTTCGCGGAACAGCGCCGAGGAGTTGTGGTGCCGGTCGAGCGACCACGCCAGCAAGCCGCTACGGCGGCAGCCGTCGGGCCACAGCGTCTCGCACTCCGTCGCGGCCGCCACCGCCACGGTCCCGGGCGGGCATCTCAGACCGATCATGGCCATCACACCGCTGGAGGGAGGATCGACTGTGGTGGTTGCTCCGGTGGCAGCGGCCATCACCGCGCCTCCGGCCGGCAGGTCCAGCGCATGGGATGCGAGATCCAGCAGCCGCGGATCTTGGTGCGTCCCGCGCGCCTGGGCGCTGCCTGTCGCCAGCGTCGCGCCCGCGGGGTGCTGGCGCTCCACCACGAGGCTGTCGTCGAGCCTGGAGAAGTAGGGGAGGAACCGATGACTGGAATGCATGGGACGGGGCCTTTCGCCTTGCGGAGTGCAGGCGGCCCGCTGTCCCGGGCTGCGAGGAGAGCGTTCAGCGCTCGCCGCGATTATGGGGCGCGGCTATGACACCGCGGGAGGATGGGCGTCCGCAGTGCGCGGCAGTGACGCCGTTGCGGTTGGCCAGCGTCAGGCGGAGTGTGTCGCGATCAGATCGTCGACCGAACTCCAGCCGTCGAACAGCACATGCACGCCCGGATGCTGCACCACCGAGCGGTTCCACGGCTGCGGCAGCACCCACACCGGCTTCTCGGCCTCCACCAAGCGCTTCACGCGCCGGGGCGCGTCGTCCACCCAGACATCGGCATCGAGCCCTACCGGGTCCTCGGTGAACACAATGTCGTCGTCGCCTATGCCCAGCTCCGGCTGACCGGCGAACCACTGGCGGGCGATGTCGCGGGTCGTGTCCTGGTCGTCGGGATTGTTACCGACCATATGGTCGCGCCTGGTCACCGCCAAGACCCGGAAGCCGGCCGATTGCAGCCTGGCGATTCCGGCCTCTGCACCCTCGACGAGCTTGAGCCGCCCCGACATCGGAGACAGCAGGAAGTCGCGGATCGTGCCGGCCGGGTCGTCTACGCCCCATTCGGAGAGATCCCAGGAGACGTTCAGTGCCAACTGCCGGTCGGCGACCGCGTGCCGGGCGGCTACGTGGGCTCTCAGGCCCTTCACCCAGTTTGCGATGACTCCGTCCATGGTGAGAGCCACGGTCGGGGAGCTTGAGTTGGAGGATGCAGATGATGGCGGCGTCATGTGGTGGCAGTGTAACGATCCAAGCCCTGGCTCCATGCCTACAGGCCTGCCTCAAGAAGCTGCCCCGCCCAATGAGTTCCTGTATTTGATCGACTATATGATGCTGCTGCCGTTGTCGGGATGGAGATCCAATGCCTGAAGCCTCGGGCGACCTGCTAGGACGCCGCCTCATCGCGGAAGCGATCAGTGCTGCGGGTGTCAGCGCCGTATTCACGGTTGCGGGTGGGCACTTCCTGCCCACGTATCACGAACTGGGCCGCTCCGGCGCGCCCAGGGTGATTCCCGCCCGCCACGAGCAGGGTGCGGGGTACATGGCATCGGGCTACGCGCTGGCCAAGGGCGAGCCCGGCGTCGTCCTGTCCGGTGCGCCGGGGCCCGGTGCCACGAACCTGGTCACTTCGGTTGCCAATGCCCAGGCCGATTCCATCCCGTTGCTGGTGCTCACGGCACAGGTCGACCGGCGGTACGTCCACCGCAACATCCTGCAGCACTGCGACAACGTCGGGCTGCTCGCGCCGTTCTGCAAGAGGTCCGTGCAAGCGGCGTCGCTCGACGAGGTTCCCAACCTGATCGCCACTGGCCTGCAACTCGCCGCCTCCGGGCGACCCGGCCCGGTGCACATCGCCCTGCCCCAGAACCTCCAGGCCGACACCGCGAGCCGGATCGAACCGCTGCCACCCGCGGCAACGACGAGCGCGGCCCCGGCTGCGTCGACCGTCGATGAACTGATCGAGCGCGTCGAACGCGCCCAACGGCCGGCCGTGCTGGCGGGCCACGGCGTGCTGCGGAGTGGCGGCAGCGCAGCACTGGCCGACTTCTGCGAGCGACTGGGCGCGCCGGTGGCAACGAGCCGATCCGGCATAGGCAGCATCTCCACCGCTCACCCGCGCAGCGTCGGCATGCTGGGCTTCTACGGAACGGACACAGCCCGCGAGGCCATCGGCTCGGCCGACCTGGTGCTGGTCGCAGGCTGCGCGCTCGGCGAACAGACGACCTTCGGCTGGCGCCCCGACCTGTTCGCCGACGGCGCGCAACTCATTCAGATCGACGCGGACTCCTCGCAGATCAACCGGGTCTACCGGGTGGACCAGGGGATCGTGGGCAGCGTGGGGGCGGTTCTGGCCGCCACCTCCCCTCGCGTCGCCCAGCGTGAGCCATGGTTCACCCGCAGGCCGCCTCGCACGCCGCCGCAGAACGATCCCGCCCGGGGTTTGAGCGCAGCCTCGGTGATCGCCGCGCTGAACGAGGCCTCGCCCGATGGCACGGTGGTGTCGGCCGACATCGGGAACCATCGGCTGTGGGTGTGCGAGCAGCTCGACGTCACCAGGCCCGAGGGACTGCTCCAGTCCTGCGAGTTCGACGCCATGGGGTTCAGCCTCCCCGCGGCCATCGGGGCCGCAGTGGCACTGCCGCAAACGGCGGCGGTGGCCATCGCCGGCGACGGGGGCTTCGTACACACAATGGGCGAACTCATCGTGGCCCAGGACCTGGGCCTGCCGCTAGTGGCGGTCGTGTTCGTCGACGGCGCCCTCGGCATCCTGCGCCACCAGGCCGAGGCGATGTACGGCGAGGACCACTTCGTGCGCCTCGGGCCAATCGACTTCGCCGCGGTCGCTCGAGCCTTCGGCGTTGCGTCTCGCACGGTCAGCGACGCGACCGACCTCAAGGGGGCGTTCGACTGGGCCCTCTCGCTGGGCGGGCCGGCGCTGCTCGCAATCGCAATCGATCCCGAAGAGGTGTTCCCGCCGCTGCGCAGCAAGATCGAGCAGCGCAAGATCGACTTGATGGGCCGGTAACGGCCTGCTCAGGCAGACTTCTGCTCGGTTTCCATCGCCGCCATCTCGAACGTCTCGGCCAGCGCCGCAACGGCGTGCTCGTGATGCTTGTGGCTCTCATCGATGAACGCCCGAGCGTTGCCGTCGGCCACGGCCTTCATCATCCGTTGATGCTGGTCGTGCACGAGTTGGCGGTTCACGGGTGACGTCAGGTAGCGCAGGCGGTAGCGGTCCGACGAGTCCCACAGGATCCGCAGCACCCGAACGAGCTGGGGCATCTCGGCCGCCTCGAACAGCGTGAAATGGAACCGCCGGTTCACCGCAGTCAGCGATATGACGTCGTCCTGCACCTCGTCCATCTCACGGACGATCTCACGGAGTCGGGCCACCGTCTCGCCCCGAAGGCGCGGGATGGCCCGGCTCACGGCCTCGGTCTCGAGAAGCTCCCGGATCCGGTATATCTCGACTAGGTCGTCCACATCGAGGGTCGCCACCACGTAGCCCCGGTGGGGCCGGTAGTGAACATGGCCCTCGCCCTCGAGGATCCGCAGCGCTTCTCGCACCGGCACGGCTGACACGCCGAGTTCGTCGCCCAATGCGTCCGGGCGTATGGACACGCCGGGCGCGAGCCGGCCGTCGAGGAGCTGCTCGCGTATCTCCGCGAGCACAGCCTCCTGTGCGGTCTTGGGCCTCTCAAACACACCCACAGTTCCCCATCATGCCACGAACGCGCGGAGTTGACATCCGATTGATGATTTCCTATAAAGTTTGCCAGTCTCAAGACGGGAGGGAGACCATCATGAACGAGACCACGAATCGGTCCAAGAGGCTGCGCCGGCTGCGCTGGCTCGCGGTGCCGTTGGCAGCGGCTCTGCTGTTCACGGCCTGTGGTGACGACGAAGAGCCCGCGGCCCCGGCCCCAGCGCCTGCCGAGGAGCCCGAGCCGACACCCGAGCCCGACCCCGAACCGGAGCCGGCAGCCGACCCCGAGCCTGCCGAGGAGCCCGAGCCGACGCCCGAGCCCGAGCCAGAGCCTGAGCCAGAGCCTGAGCCGGCGGCTCCGCCCGAGCCGATCGACATCCGGCTGGTCACCTGGGGCGGCGGCAAGTTCATCGACTTCATCGACCTGTATGTGGCCGAGGAGAACGGCTACTTCGCGGAAGCGGGCGTGAACCTCGAACAGCTTCCTGGTGCGGGCGCTGGTGACGCGGTGAAGCAGCTCGTGGCCGGCAACGCCGACATTGCCATGGCCGACGCCCTGTCCGGGTTCTTCGCCACTATCGCGGGCGCCGACATTGAGGGGATCTACTGCCCGTACACGCAGAACTGGATGACCATGCTGGTCAACACGGCATCCGGCGTCGAGTCCCCGGCCGATCTGGCGGGCAAGACCGTCGCGGTGACGTCGCAAGCCTCCACCAGCAAGTGGTACGCCGCGCTGTTGCTCGCAGACAACGGCGTCACCGAGGACGACGTGACCTTCGCGGCCACCGGCATCGCCTTCGGAGAGGCGTTGCTGAGCGGGAACGCCCAGGCCGCGTCGACATGGGGCTCGATCAACTGGGCCCTGCTCGAGGCGGGCGGCATACCCGAGGACCAGATCGACGACTACGAGATCTGGCAGTACACACAGGTGCCCGGCCCCAACGACGTGTACTTCTCCAACCGGAGCTGGGTCGACGAGAACGAGGACGGTGTAGCCCGCTTCATCGATGCTCTGGAGAAGGCCAAGGTGTGGATCCAGGAGAATCCCGAGGCTGCGGCTGAGATCGGCTCCCGCTACGCGGTCGGCGCCGACAACATGGATCGCAACCTCGCGGTGATCGACTATCGCATCGAGATGCAGACCAACGGTCCCGGTGTCGCCGAGAACGGAATGGGTTGGTGCGATGTGGCCACCATTCAGGATGTGGCCGACCAGGCCACCGAACTCGGAATCCTGCCCGATGCGGCCGACGCCTCAGCCGTGATCTCCAACCGGTTCATCAACTAGATCGACAACTAGCCTGACCCGGCGGGCACTGGTGCCCGCCGGGTTCAGGGGCAGAGCGTGAACGACAAGACCGGAGAACTCTCGGGTCGCGGCCATATCGAGATCGACGGCCTCACCAAAACGTATGCGTCCGACGCGGGCGACATCACGGCCTTGGAGCGCATCGACTTCGACATCGCTCCCCGGGAGTTCGTCGGCATTGTCGGGCCCAGCGGGTGCGGCAAGAGCACCCTGCTTCGCTGCGTGGGCGGCCTCATCGCTCCTTCCGTGGGGGAGGTGCGAATCGGCGGCGACGTGGTGATCGAGCCCGACCCCCGCATCGGCTATGTGTTCCAGCAGGCCGTCCTGCTGCCGTGGCGCAGGGTCTTGGACAACGTGATGCTCCCTTTCGAGATATCCGGCCGACCCACCGCCGAGAACAGAGCCAAGGCCCTGGAAGTCCTGGAGATGGTGGGCCTGTCGGAGTACTTGAATCATCGCCCCGGTGAGCTGTCGGGCGGCATGCAGCAGCGGGTATCGGTGGCCCGGGCGCTGGTGGTGGAGCCGTCGATCCTGCTGATGGATGAGCCCTTCGGCGCCCTCGACGCCCAAACCCGTGACTCGATGAACGTAGAACTCCTGCGCATCTGGTACGAGTCGCAGACCACGGTGGTGTTTGTCACCCACGACATCGGCGAGGCGCTGTTCCTGTCTGACCGGGTGATGGTGATGTCGGTCCGGCCGGGACGGGTGCAGGACGTTATCGACGTGGACCTTCCCAGGCCCCGGACGTTCACTGAGGTGGAGGCGGACGAGCGGTTCTGGACGCTGCGTCAGCGGATACGGGAGCAGTTGAATTGAGGCGGCTGCTGAGAGCTCTGCGTTCGGAGGCCTGGCTCGGCCGGCTGCTCGTGATCGTGTCCGCGGTAGTTCTTATCGTTGTCTGGCACTTCTGGGCTCGCACGAACTCTCCCCTGATACTTCCCGAGCCGGGACCGGTCCTTGAACGCCTGCTCGACTATGTGGGCTCGGGCCGGGCCAATCCCCACATATGGATCACCGTTCAGGAGATCATCCTGGGGTTCGCGCTCGGCGGCATAGCCGGGATTGGGCTGGGCACCCTGGCTTCGGAATTCGGCATTGCCCGTCGGGTGATCATGCCCTACGTCATCGTCACCCAGGCCCTGCCGAAGTTCGCGCTCGCGCCCATCCTGGTCATCTGGTTCGGGTTCGGCATGACCCCCAAGGTGATCATCGCAGCGCTGATCGCCTTCTTCCCGCTGCTGGAGAACACCTATCTCGGCCTCACGACGGCTCCAGCAGAGATGCTGGAGCTGTTCAGGGCGCTGCGGGCCGGACGTTGGACGACCCTGACCAAGTGCAAGGCCCTGCACGCGGTCCCGGCCGTCTTCAGCGGGCTGAGGGTGGCGTTGATGCTCGCCCTGGTCGGTGCGGTGGTAGCCGAGTACGTGGGAGCCAACAAGGGTCTGGGCGCCTTGATCATCGTGTCGCAGGGCACTCTCGACACGGAGTTGATGTTCGTGGCCTTCGTGCAGCTCACCGTTCTCGGGCTGCTCCTCGACCAGGCCCACGGTCTGGTGTACCGGCTCGTGATGCGGCGCTTGTACGGCTCGGTCGGCGCGGAGATGCGTGCTGCGGGTGTGTCGGTATGAGGGACGCGGGCAGCCCAGCACTTCCGGGCGGCCGGAACAGCTGATGGACTTCGGTTGGCGGGTGCCGTCCTACGCCGGGCCTGAGACCTCCGCGGCATCGGCGCGGACTCTGGTGCCGTACTTCGCCAAGGTGGAGGAGGCCGGGTTCTCGGCGTTATGGGTGATCGATCACCTGCTCGTAGCCCCGAACGTGTACTCGGTGGCCTGGCAGGATCCGATGATCACGCTGTCGGTGGCCGCGGGCGTGACCGAGCACATCCGCCTGGGCACGGCCATCCTGTGCGCCCCGTTCCGTCACCCCACCATCATCGCCAAGGAGGTCGCCAGCCTCGACAGCCTTGCCGGCGGGGGACGGGTAGTGCTGGGGATCGGCACCGGCCACGACGACATGGAGTTCGCGTCGGTGGGGATATCCCGGCGCGAACGAGGACGGCGCACCGACGAGGCCCTCGAGCTCATCAGCCTGCTGCTCAGCCGCGACGAGGTCAGCTTCCGCGGCTCGTACTACAGCGTGGCCGACGGGACGACCCTGTACCCGCGGCCCGCCCAACCCATCCCGGTCTGGATCGGCGGCGGCTCCCAGGTGCATGTCGTGGACAATGTCGATACCCCGAACATGGCGCCGGCGGTGCTGGCACGGATCGGTCGCCACGACGGTTGGATCTGCCGGTCCAGCGGCACCAGCCCGCAGATCGTCGCCGACGACATCGCATCGGTGCGCAACTACTTGGGCGCCAGACGGGACATGAGCACCTTCACCATGTCGCACGCCCAGTGGCTGCACATCGTTGACTCGGCCGACCGCGAGCGGGTGATCGCCGAGCAACTCGCCGCCTACCGCACCGTCATGGACGTCAAGCGCTCCGACGAGGACCTGCAGAACGCCTACCTGTTCGGCACCATCGACGAGATGACCGACCGCATCCGGGCCCTGTCCGGTGCCGGGATCGACCACCTGATCATCAATCCGCTGACAGACGACCCCGCCCAGATCGACCTTTTTGCCAACAAGATCATGGCCAACCTGTAGCCGGCGCCGACCGCTGAACGGCCGCCGGACCGCGCACCGCCCGACTCCAACGCACGACCTCTGGGAGATCAACAATGCAACTCGTACTGCACAACATCGGCGAGGTTCTCACCGGCGTGCTCGACGAGCCCACGCTGGAGGCGGACACCATCGTCGTCGACGACGGCCGCATAGTGTCGTTCGACGCCGGCGCGGCCACCACCGCCGACACGGTGATCGACTGCAAGGGCATGACAATCGCCCCAGGTCTCGTCGACACCCATATGCATCCCACCCTCGGCGACTACGCGCCCAAGCAGCAGTCGGTCGGGTACCTGGAGCGCATGATGCACGGGGCGGTCACCCGGGCCATCTCGGCCGGAGAGGTCCACGCCCCCGGGCGGTCCGGTGCCGAGTCGGCCCTGGGCATCGCTCTCGGAGCGTTCCACTCCTTCGAGCGCCCCCGTCCCGCGGGCATCAAGGTGCACGGGGGAGCGATGCTGCTGGAGAAGGACACCGACTTCTCCCACATCGACCGGGCCTACGAAGCGGGCATGAGGATCATCGGCGAGATCGGCGTCGGCTCGCTCAAGGACCCGGTGCGCGCCGGAGAACTGTCGACGCACGCCCGCCAGCTTGGTATGACGGTCCACATGCACTGCGGCTGCACCTCTGACCGCGGCCCCGGAGGCGACGAGCATCCCTATTTCTCAGCCGAGGACGTCCTCACCGCGGTTCCGTCCATCGCGTCGCACGCCAACACGTTCGCCTCCCTGTCCGACGACGACATCGACATGCTCTGCAGCGACGACGGTCCGCCCTTCGTCGAGGTGGTGCAGGCCGGCGGCACCAAGCCGATGCTGCGAGTGGTGGAGGGACTCGCCGCCCGGGGTGAACTCGATCGGCTGCTGATCGGCACGGACACGCCCACCGGCTACGGCGTCACGTCGCTGGGCATCCTCAAGACCATCGGAGATGTCTGCTCGCTGGCCGGAGTCGCACCGGCGACGGCCTGGGCCGTCGCGTCGGGCCAGGGTGCCAAGGCCTTCGGCTCCGACGGCAACGTGATCGCTCCGGGGGCCGTGGCCGACATCGTCGTGATGGACGCATCCCTGGGCTCGGTGTGCGACACAGCGGTGGAGGCCATCTCCGCTGGGGAATTTCCCGGCGTGGCCGTGGTGATCACCGACGGCGTTGTGCGAGTGCAGGGTTCGCTGTGCACTCTGCGGTCTCGCCGGGTGGCCGACATCGAGAGCTGATCGGGTGTTCCCTCAACTGGAGTCGTCGCCGCGGACCGCTCCGGTGGCGACCAGGGCTTCGATCTCGGCCTGACTGCGGCCGAGGGAGCGCAGGATCTCCTGGCTGTGCTGCCCGAGGCGGGGCGCCATGCCCTCCGGGGCCCAGGCCGTAGTTGAGAAATCGACCGGGGTGGCGACCATCGTGGATGTGCCGGCACCGTCGGGCACGTCCACCAGTCCTCCGGCCGCGGTGAACTGGGGGTCGGCCAGCAGGTCGTCGGGCGACTGGATGGGAGCCCAGAACAGCTCAGGCTCGGCGTCGAAGATCTCGGCCCATTCGTCGAGGGACTTGGTGGCGAAGATCTCGTCGAGTTCGACGACAAGGCCGGCTGCGTTATGGCGGCGCCCGCGGGCTGTTGCGTAGCGCTCGTCCTCGAGCCAGTCCGGCCGCCCGACCGCTCGAGTGAGAGGCGCCCAGTGACGGTCCGGCTCGAGACCCACGAGCCAGAACCGGCGGCCGTCGCCGGCGGTGTAGTTGTTCATGGCCGGGTTGCCCATGTTGTCGCGGCGGCCGATCTGCAGCGTCAGGCCCCACCCCAACGTCACCGACAAGTCGAAGCTGATGGTGTAGGCGCCCTGCCGCAACAGCGAAGTGCTGACCACCTGGCCTTCGCCGGTGCGCTCTCTGGCCAGCAGAGCCGCGCAGACTCCGGCCGCGGTGGCCAACCCGGTGCTGTGGTCGCCCATGCCGCCCCGCTGGAACGGCGGATCCCCGCCCTCGACGGTGAGCAGGTGGGCGATGCCCGAGCGGGCCCAGAACCCGGCCACGTCGAAGGCACCGCTGTCGGCCTCGGCGCCCTCCATCCCGTAGCCCGTGATGGCGGCGTAGACGAGCCGGCGATGGCGGGCGGTCACCGACGCATGGTCCAGGCCGAGACGGTCCAGCCCGCCGAGGCGGACGTTGGTGACGAACACGTCGGCCTGGGCGAGAAGATCCTCCATCACGGCCCGCCCGTCGTCGGTGGTCAGGTCGAGGGCGATGCTGCGCTTGCCCCGGTTGTCCATCTCGAACACCGGATTGGAGGGCATGTCCCCACCGAGCATGTACTGGAACATCCGGCCCGGGTCTCCGCCTATGGGCTCCACCTTGACCACATCGGCGCCCCAGTCGGCCAGGATGCCCCCCGCCGCCGGTCCGGCCACCCACACGCCGAGTTCGACGACCCGGAACCCTTCTAGCGGACCTGCCATCGCAGCGGAACGGTAGCGTGCGGAGGCTATGGAACAGCGAGCGGGAGCGTCTCGGGGGCCGCTGGACGGGGTGGTGGTGGCCGACTTCTCGCGGGTGCTGGCCGGCCCGCTGGCCGCCATGATGCTGGGTGATCTGGGTGCCGACGTGATCAAGATCGAGCGGCCCGGCCTGGGCGATGACACCCGCTCATGGGGTCCGCCATTCTCCGAGGACGGCTCGGCCACCTACTACCTGTCGGTGAACCGCAACAAGCGAAGCGTCGTGCTGGACCTGGCCGATCCCGAACAGCGGTCCCAGGCCCGCGACCTGGCGCTCTCAGCCGATGTCGTGGTTGAGAACTTCCGGGCCGGCACCATGGAACGCTTCGGTCTCGACTACGAGTCGCTGCAACCCGACAACCCAGAGCTCGTCTACTGCCGGGTGAGCGCCTTCGGGCCCGCGGGCGGCCGGGACCTCCCGGGCTACGACTTCATCGTGCAGGCGACCAGCGGCTTCATGAGCATCACGGGCGACGCCGCAGGGCCGCCGACGAAGACCGGTGTGGCCATAGTGGACGTGTTCACCGGCCTCTACGCGACCGTCGGCATCCTGGCCGCGCTGGCCGAGCGCCACACGAGCGGTCGAGGTCAGTTCATCGAGGTGAACCTGCTGTCGTCGGCACTGGGGGCGCTCATCAACCAGGCATCGGCCTTCGTGAACACCGGCGTCGTGCCCGGCCGCATGGGGAATCTCCACCCCAGCATCACCCCCTATCAGCCGTTCGACACCGCCACCGGCCCGATCGCCATAGCCGCCACCAACGAGCGCCAGTTCGCCAAGCTCTGCGAAGCGCTGGAAGCGACCCATCTGGCCGCCGACGAGCGCTTCTCGTCCAACACGTCCCGTGTCGAGCACCGTGATGCCCTCGCACAGCAACTGGAGTCGATACTGGTTCGCCAACCTTGCGAGCATTGGGTCGAACGTCTGACCGCACACGGCATCCCATGCGGTCCCGTCAACGCGATGGACGCTGCGTTCGCTCTAGCCCGAGAACTGGGTCTCGATCCGGTGCGCTGGCTGCCTGCGGGCGACGGCCAGCAGGTCCCCACGGTCGCCAATCCCATCACCTTCTCAAGAACCCCGGCGTCGCATCGCCTTCCTCCTCCTGCGCTCGGTGCCGACACCGCAGAGGTGCTCGAGAGTCTCAGATCCCCGAAGGAGCTGCCATGACCGGACTCGACGCCGCAGCGCGAGACGCAGTATTCGACCAGATCGACGCCGACCGGGAACTGCTGGCCGACACCTGCCTGGAACTGGGCAACACCTTCGGGCCCTGCGGCCACGAGCAGCCCGTGGCCGACGCCGTCAGCGCCTGGTACGACCGCCACGGCATCGCTGCCCGCCAGCAGCAGATCCTGCCCGATCGCTCGAATGTGGTGGCCGTGCTGCCGGGGTCGAAGCCCCGCGGTACGAGCCTCATCTTCAACGCGCATCTCGACACCGAGATCAGCGGCCCGGACCACGCCAACCTCATGGAGTCGAGCGACCCCAACCTGGTGGGCGCCTGGCGGGAGGGCGATCGCATCTTCGGCCACACCGTGCTCAACGACCGTGGCTGCATGTCGGTGTTCATGGTGATGGCCAAGGCGCTGACGGACGCCGGCGCCGGCCTGGGCGGCGACGTGATCCTGACGTCGGTGGTGGGCGAGACCGGCATGGCGCCCGTCGACGAGTACCAGGGCCTCAGCTACGAGGGCAAGGGGTTCGGCAGCCGCCACCTGGTCGACCACGGCGTGCGGGCCGACTACGCCCTGGTGGCCGAGACCACGGCCTGGTCGAAGTCGTGGATCGAGTGCGGCGCGGTCTACCTCAAGATCACGCTGCGGGGACGCAACATGTACACGCCCCGGCTCATCCGCGAGCCGGACCTGCCCGACCATCCCAACGCCATCGTCAAGGGAGCGGTCGTGGCGAGCGTCCTGGAGGCGTGGGGCATCGACTATGAGGAACGCAACTCCTACGTCTCGGAACTGGGGGAGGTGCGCCCCAAGGCCCAGGTGGGCGCCATCAGGGGCGGCGTGCCGTACCGGCCCAACCGGTCCTCTCCGGTGTGCAAGCTCTACATGGACGTGCGCACCCTTCCGGGGGCCGACCAGGACGCGGTGGTCGATGAGGTTCGGGCCGTGGTCGGCTCGGTGGACCCGGCTGCGGAGGTCGAGTGCTACATGGCCAAGGCGGGGCGGGTCGGCACCGGCGT
This sequence comes from Acidimicrobiaceae bacterium, assembly GCA_009835735.1. Classification (GTDB taxonomy): domain Bacteria; phylum Actinomycetota; class Acidimicrobiia; order Acidimicrobiales; family Aldehydirespiratoraceae; genus Aldehydirespirator. Next base: position 9,910 of record VXWX01000161.1, on the reverse strand, counting down.
GGAGCCGCTGAGCAGCGCGGTGGAGAAGGCCTACGGCGAGATCGTCGGAGGCGCGACGCCGCCGCCCCAGGTGGCCCACACATCCATGTGGCGAGACACCAACGTCTTCAACGCGGTCGGGATCCCGTCGCTGACCTTCGGACCGCCCCGGGGATCGGCCGCGGTCCAGGGCACCGGCCACTTCGAGCTCGACGACCTGGTGGCCGCGGCCAAGGTCTACGCCGCGGTGGCCATGGACCTCTGCGTCTGAGCGCCCCCTCAGATCCGCCGGACGGTGGCCGCGTCGAACCCTACTGAGTACTCCACCGGCGAGCCCTCCTGGACCCAGGCGCCGCCGATTCGCAGGTCGAGCTGGGACCGGTCCACCGGTATCCGAAGCTCGGTGCTCTCACCGGCGTCCAGGCGAACCTTGGCGAAGCCGACGAGGCGCTTGGGCGGACGCTCGTAGGTCGAGCCGGGCACGCTTCCGTAGACCTGCACGACCGTGGAGCCGGCACGGTCGCCGGTGTTGGCGACGGCCACCACCACCTCGTCGTCTGCCGTCTCGGCCTCGCCCAGATTGAAGCTGGTGTAGCCCAGGCCGTGGCCGAAGGGCAGATGGGCGTCCATGCCGTTGGCGTCCAGGTGCCACTGCCCGTGCAGCAGGCCGTAGACGGCCGTCTCGGCGTCACGGTCGAAGTCGACGAGGTCGGACTCCTCGTGCGGGATGGCGAACGGGAGCCGGCCCCCCGGCTCGGCCCGGCCGAGCAGCACGTCGGCCAGGGCGTGGCCGCCCTCGGAGCCCGGGTACCACACCATGAGCGCGGCGTCGACCGCTTCGAGCCATGGCATCACCACAGCGCTGCCCGCCATCACCGCCACAACCGCCCGGTCACAGACCGCGGCCACATCGGCGATGAGTTGCTCGTCCTCGGGATGCAGGCGCAGCGAGGCCCGGTCGCCGCCCTTGGAAGTACCGGCTACCGCTCCGCCGTCACCGAAGCCGGCCAGCATCGCCTCGATCTGGGTCGGGTCGGTGCAGCCGAGTTCGGGATGGTCGATGGGCGGGGCCAGCTTCAAGAACACCGTGCCGCCGTCATCCATGTACTCGCCCTCGTCTTGGCGGGTGTAACCCACGACCACCACTGCGAGATCTGCGCCGGCGGCGACCGACGGGTCGCGGTCGCCGTGGACGACGCGCACGCCCGTGTCGCCGAGAGCGGATTCAATGCCGGCCAGCAGGGTCACCGGGTCGGGTGTGTGGAGCACGTCGCTGGAGCCGCCGTCGCCCAGGTTGGGCACCGCAGCCAGTGGGCCGAGCACGGCCAGCTTCGACAGCCCGGCTGCGTCGACGGGCAGGCAGCCGTCGTTGCGGAGCAGCACCATGGACTCCACCGCGGCCTGGCGGGCCAGCGCCCGGTGTTCGGCGCAGCCCACCACCGAGCGCTCCGGGGTGTCGGCGAACACCCGGGCGAAGCGCAGGAAGGTTGCGATCGTCTCCGACATCCGTGCGTCCACGTCCGCGACGTCGAGCTCGCCGGAGGCCACGGCATCACCAAGCACCGGGTCCCGCTGCTGGCGGAAGGGCATCTCGATGTTGCAGCCGGCCCGGACCGACTCCACCGGGTCGCGCAGTCCCATTATGAAGTCGGTGATCACGAGGCCGTCCCAGCCCCAGTCCTCACGCAGGATCCCGGTGAGCAGCGGCCGGCTGTCGCCGCACCAGTGGCCGTTGAGCGAGTTGTACGCGCTCATCACCGCGGCCACGCCCTCGGAGGCCACCCGCTTGAAGTGGGGCAGGTACACCTCGTGCAGGGCCCTCTCGCCGGCGACGACGTCCACCTTGAAGCGGGCGTTCTCCATGGAGTTGCAGGCGAAGTGCTTCATGCACGCCATCACGTGGCGCTGCAGGCCGCGAGTGAGCGCGGCGGCCATCTCTCCCAGATGGCAGGGGTCTTCGCCGTAGGTCTCCTGGGCCCTGCCCCAGGCGGGGTGGCGCAGCAGGTTCATGCACACCGCTCCGGTGAAGGTGGCGCCTGAAGCTCGCAATTCGGCCCCGATGGCCTCACCTATGCGTTCCTCCAGGGCCGGATCGAACGACGCTCCCCGGGCCATCGAGACCGGGAACGTGGTGGCCGGTCCGATCACGCACCCGCGGGGCCCGTCCGCGAAGTTGAGCCCGGGGATCCCCAGCCGATCAACCCGCGCCGCCGGCCATCCGTGGGCGTGGTAGCCGCCGGTGGTCAGATCGATGATCCCCGGCCAGAAGGGCTGCTCGCCGTCGAGACAGCCCAACTTCTCCTCCAGAGTCATCATGGCTACGAGGGCGTCGGCCTCGGCCCGGATGTCGGCCCCCTGAGCCACCCGAGCGGCGGCATCATCGAACGCAGTCATGCGGTGAGGCTAGGTGCACCGGTCGTAGGCGGCTTCGTCGGAGTTCTTGGCGTGGCTAGCGGAAATCGCGGCTGGGGAGGGTGGCCGGCAACGACAGGTAAGCCAGGTGCTCGGCTATGACATTGACCGCGCCCTCGTGGCGCTCCAGGCGGCCTCGCACCATCAGCGCACGCGACATCAGGACGGTCTTGCGGAATCGGGCCTGGCAGCCCTTCGACACGATCACGTTCACGAAGCCGGTCTCGTCCTCGAGGTTGATGAACATGGTGCCCCCGGCGGTCATAGGGCGCTGGCGATGCGACACCGTGCCTGCCACCTTCACCCGCCCGACCGGGCAGGTCAGCAGGTCCGCGGCGGTCACCACGCCGGCGGCGTCCAGCTCTGACCGGTGGAAGCGGGTGGGATGCCCGTCGGGGGCCACGCCAGTGGTCCACAGGTCGGCCGCCGACTGCTCCTGGGGCGACATGGACCGCAGCTTCGGCACCCTCGTCCCGGTGACCGCGCCGGGCAGACGGCTGGCACCCGACTGTGCCGCCGCGCCGGCTGCCCACAGGGCCTCGCGCCGGTCCAAACCCAGCGAGTCGAACGCCCCGGACGCGGCCAGCGCCTCCAGAACCGGCAGGTCCAGCGGCCGCTCCAGCGACATGGCCCGGACCAGGTGCTCCATCGAGTCATACGGAGCGCCGGCGGCCATGACATCAGCCAACTCCGGGCCCAGGCCCCGCACCGATGACAGGCCCAGACGCACCGCCACCCCGCCCGTGGAGTCCTCGCAAGGCTCCAGCACGGCTGCGCCGGCCGACAGGTTGATGTCGGGGCCGTGCACCACCACTCCGTGGCGACGGGCGTCCTGGCACAGTGAGTGGGGCGAGTAGAAGCCCATCGGCTGAGCGTTGAGCAGCGCCGCGCAGAACGCGGCTGGATAGTGCAGTTTGATCCATGCCGAGGCGTAGACCAGGTAGGCGAACGACACCGAGTGGCTCTCCGGGAACCCGTAGGTGGCGAAGGCCACCATCTTGTGCCAGATCTGCTCTCCGGCCTCTACACCGATGCCGCGCTCGTCCATCCCCGCGAAGAACCGGTCCCGAAGCCGCTCCATGCGCTCCACCGACCGCTTGGCCCCCATGGCCCGGCGCAGCTCGTCGGACTCCGCCGGGGTGAACCCGGCCACATCGATGGCCATCTGCATGAGCTGCTCCTGGAACAGCGGCACCCCCAGCGTCTTGGCCAGCGAGCGTTCCAGCAGGGGATGCAGGTAGGTGACCGGCTCAACTCCGTTGCGGCGCCGAATGTAGGGATGCACTGAGCCGCCCTGGATTGGGCCGGGCCGGATCAGCGCCACCTCCACTACCAGGTCGTAGAAGCAGCGGGGCCGCAGCCGGGGCAGCGTGGCCATCTGCGCCCTCGACTCCACCTGGAACACGCCCACCGAGTCGGCCTCGCACAGCATGTCGTACACGGCAGGGTCCTGGGGCAGCGCGGCCAGGTCGATGCGCTCGCCGTGGGCTGAGGCCACCAGATCCACCGCGTAGTGCAGCGCGGAGAGCATCCCCAGCCCCAGCAGGTCGAACTTCACCAGCCCCGCCACCGCGCAGTCGTCCTTGTCCCACTGCAGCACCGACCGGTCGGCCATCGACGCCCACTCCACCGGGCACACCTCGGCGATGGGCCGGTCGCAGATCACCATCCCGCCCGGGTGGATGCCCAGATGCCGTGGCCCTCCCTCGGCTTCGGCAGCCAGCGCTAGCACGTCGGCGGGTATGCCGGCGCCCTCGGCGGGGTCGCCCTCGCCGCCGCCCGTGCCCAGCCCTCCCCGGCGGTCCAGCGACTTGGCCCAGGTGTCCTGGCGGGCGGGCGGATGGCCCAGCGCCCGGGCCATGTCCCGCACCGCCGAGCGGGCCCGGTAGGCGATCACGTTGGCCACCAGCGCGGTGCGGTCCCGGCCGTAGCGGCCGTACACGTACTGGATCACCTCCTCGCGCCGGTCGCTCTCGATGTCGATGTCGATGTCGGGCGGGCCGTCGCGCTCGGGCGACAGGAACCGCTCGAACAGCAGGTCCAGCGCCACCGAGTCCACGTTGGTGATGCCCAGCACGTAGCACACCACCGAGTTGGCGGCCGACCCCCGGCCCTGGCAGTAGATGTCGCGGCTGCGGCAGAACGATGCGATGTCCCACACCACCAGGAAGTAGCCACAGAATCCGAGCTGCTCGATCATGTCGAGCTCGTGCTCGACCTGGCGCCAGGCGCCCGGCACTCGCTCGGCCTCTGGCGAGCCGTAGCGGGCCAAGGCGCCTTCGGTAGCGAGACGGCGCAGGAGGGCCGCCTCGTCGAGGCCGTCGGGGCACGGGTACGGCGGCAGTTCCGGCGCCACCAGCGACAGGCTGAAGGCGCACTCAGAGCCCAACCGGGCCGCGGCTTCCACCGCGCCGGGGTAGCGGGCGAAGCGGCGGGCCTGCTCGGCCCCGGAGCGCACATGGGCCCCGCCCCAGGCGCCGAGCCAGCCGTCGTGGTCGTCGAGGCTGCGCCGGTCGCCGACCGAGGCCAGGGCGTCGGCCAGGCGCTGGCCGCCGGGTGTGGCGTAGCGCACCGCGTTGGCACACACCGGCTGAACCCCCCGGCGCACGCCGAGCTCGGCCAGGGCGTCGTTGCGGTGTCCGTCCAGCGGGTCGCCGTGGTCCCACAGCTCCACGTACACGTTGCCGGCTCCGGCCGCACCGGTCAGCCGGTCGAGCACGGCGGCCGCGGCCCTGGGACCGTGCTCGACCAGTGCCGAGGGCACCGCGCCGCCGTGCGCGCCGGTGAGGATCGCCCACCGGTCGCGGTGGGCCGCGGCCGCTTCCAGGAATGTCTCGGTCGACAGCCGGGGCTCGCCCTTGCGTCCGGCCATGTGAGCCTTGCTGATCAGTGTTCCCAGTGCTGCGTACCCGGCCGCGTCGCGGGCCAGCACCACCACCGATCGCCCCTGCTCGCGCCGGCCGACCGGACTGGTGGAGGCGGACCGTCGAGACGAGCCGGACAGACCGAGGGTGAGCTCGGCTCCGAACACGGTGGGCAGGCCGACCTCCTCGGCGGCCTCGGCGAACCGCACCACCCCGTAGAAGCCGTCCCGGTCGGTGATCGCCAGAGCGTCGAGCTCGAGCCGGACGGCCTCGGCCACCAGCTCCTCCGGGTTCGACGATCCGTCCATGAAGCTGAACCGCGAGCGCGCGTGCAGCTCCGCATACGGCATCCGAGGAAGCCCGGAGCCCTTGCCGGCTCGCTCGCTGGGGAGACTGCGGACCACGCCGGCTCCATTGGAGGAAGCGCGGTCGCTCCTGCGGTTCCCGTTCGACCACAGCGGTGTGCCCGCCCGGTCCGACAGGCGGCGCTCCAGTTCCCGCCAGGTAATGACCGGATTGTCGAACCCCATCGTGAGGAACTCAGTCGTAGGTGGCCTCGCGCCACCAGCGGTTGGACTCCAGCACGCACAGGTGGGCTGAGCCGTCGTCGAGGACCATCTGGAAGCGGGCCTGGCGGCGGCGGACGGATGGACGCCACCAGCGCTCGTCCAGCGGCCACGGACCGGCCCAGGCAACAACCGTTCGGCTGTGACCTGCAGAGTCCGTCATCTGCCACGGCGGTGCACTCGCCTCGCCCCGGCCGCCGACAGTGACGGGCGCGCCCCCGCAGTCGGTGACCGTGATCGGCTCAGGCTGGGCCAACACGACAGCGGGAGACGGTGCCGGCAGCCGCCCCAGCCAGGGAGCGTCCACTGCTTTGGCTTTGGCCTTCCTGTTCTTCCTGCCGTTGCGTGGGCCGGTCGCTGACGAATCCTGGCCACGGTTGGCGTTCGCGGCGGCGTGCAGCGGCACGCGGCGGCCGGTATCGGCCGGGCGGCGTCCGCCGGCCAGGCGGGGCACGGTCACCGCCTCGGCACCCCACAGTCCCTGCACCCGGGCCAGCGCCCTGGCCGCCCGCTCGTCGGCCATACTCGTCGCTCCCCACATGCCGAGCTGGCGACCGTCGGCGGGAGCCGTCACCCAGGGTGTGATCCGGATGAGTGTGACCGGGCCGGTAGGACGATTCGGCGACCGGTACCAGCCCTCGAGCTGCCAGCGCACCCGGTCGACGACATCGGCCGCGGCGAAGCGGCGCTCGTGACGCCAGCGCCGGCTGCTGGCATGACCGCTGTCGGATTCCGCCTCGATGCCGATGCTCACGCAGTCCAGGCCGTCGTGGGCCAGCCGGGCCACCATGTCGTCGGCCAGCGCCCTGGCCATGAAGGCCACCGTCTCGATCCGGTCGGCGGGCGGATCGATCTCGGCCTCGGCGCCTGCGTCTTCATCAGCGGGCCGGACCTGCAGCGGCCGGTCGTCGAGCCCGCAGGCCAGACGGTGCGCCAGCAGTCCCGGCCAGCCGAAGCGCCCCAGCACATCGGCCTCGCTCAGTGCAGCCAGATCACCCAGCGTCCGGATCCCCAACCGCCACAGGACGTCGAGCAGCGCCTCCGTGGTGTCCTCCGAGAATAGGGGAGAGATCGGATCGCCCAGGAAGGTCAGGGGCAGGTCGGCCAGGAAGGGTCGGCTCTGCTGTGTCGGCACCACCAGAACGGCCGTGGAGGTGGAGAGGCTGACACTGCGCTCCTCGACAGCAAGCGCCTGCGATGTGGACGTGGCCGGCGTCTGTGGTGCTACGCGGGCGGCGAGACCGGCCGCGAAGAGCCCGTCGGCCATGCCCACCCCGATCCTCGATGCTGATGGCACTGAGTCGGCGGCAGCCCTGACGACGAGTTCGGACAGGGCCTGCTCGCCGCCGAAGTAGCGCGACGGACCCCTCGCCCCGAACACATGCAGTCCGGGCCGCAGCGCCTCCGGCAGGGGAGTGAACTGCTCCAATGCGGCGGCCACTGACTCGCAGTGGTGAGCATCGATATCGCCTAGGTCCACCACAACCATCCGCACCGGCGGTGCCTGGGGTTGCGGGAGCGAGGATTCGAGGGACATCGGTCGTGTCGGGCCGGCGGCTAGCCCGCTCGGCGTTCCCTGACGTCTTCAAAGTCTCGGCCAAAACCGAAATCGGAGATCTGGGTGGGATCGGCATAGGCCACCCGGCCGTCCTTCGAGGGCAACCACATCGCTATCCGGCGGGGACGGGACGCCGCGCCCCGACCCCCGACGGCCACCTCGGCCTGCCGGGCCAGCAGCCGTCCGTGACCGTTGTCGATGCCCGTCCACCGCGTCTGCTCGATCATCAAGCGGACCTCCGGTCGAAGGCCGGCCGTGTCCGCCGAAGCGCTCTCGAGAGCGCAGATCACAGAACTGCCGTGCTCGCGCATCCGGGCCAGCAGCCCTCGAGCCGTCGCGCCCTCCACCCTGATCGCAGGCCCCACCAGCACGAGATCGAAGCCGCCCACCACAGCGCCCAGCACGTCGGCCGCTATGTTTCTGTCCCGCCCCCGCTCAGACAGGTCGACCAGCGCCCAGTGATCCAGGTCGACACCCCTCTCGGCCAACGCGGCCACGCCCAGATCGGCCATCCCTACCGCGGCCACCCAACTGCCTCGCCGGGAGGCCTCGGCTGCCAGTGCCACCGCCAGGGTTATCGAGCCGTGGCCACCGACCGCTACCGCGGTTCCCCGCCGGATACCACCCTCCGGCAGCAGCGGCGCCAGCGCCTCCTCCACGGGAAGCCGCCGCTCATGGGCTCCTCCTGCGAGCGCGTCGACCTCTGCCTGCCGTACTGCCGCCAGCTGTGCAGATGATGGCTCCGGACTCGCCATCCCGCCAATATACAAACATATGTTCGCCAAATGCCAGTCGGCACAACTAGAGTGCAATACATGGTACAATGCATTGCGTGAGACAGACGACGGTCTATCTTCCTGACGACCTGAAGCGGCGGCTGGAGCAGGCCGCACTGCAGGATCGCCGAACCGAGGCTTCCATCGTGCGCGACGCCCTCGAAGAGGCTCTTAGCCGACGGGAGGTGGCCCCCACGGTCCCCCTGTTCTCTGAGGGCTGGGGCGATCTGACGGTGGCCGAGCGAGTAGACGAACTCTTGGCCGACCTGGGCTTCGGGACTTGATCGTCGACACCAGCCTGCTGCTGGCGGCCTTCGTGCCCGACCAGCGGATGCACGTCGAGTGCGCGCAGGTTCTCCGCAACGTTCGGCCACTGGTGGTGTCGCCCCTGGTGCTCGCCGAGTTGGACTACCTGACCGCGCGGATTGCAGGTGTGGACGCCGAACTGACACTGCTCGCAGAGTTGTCCTCAGGTGCCTACGAACTGGCGTCCTTCGGCCTTGACGATATGGTGCGGGCCCGTTCCGTCGTCGAGCGCTATCAGGACTTGCCGCTGGGCCTGACCGACGCATCGTTGGTAGTGCTGGCAGATCGGTACAACACCGACACCATCGGAACACTGGACGAGCGCCACTTCCGGGTCGTGCGATCCCTGAGTGGCCGGCCCCTGCGCATCCTCCCCGCCGACACCGACCCAGACGGGTAGGGCACCCGGCCGGTCTGTCGAGCCGGGATCAGGCCCCGCCTCTGACGCCTGTCAGCCAGTCGAGGATGGTCAGGACCAGCTCGTCGGAATGGCGCCGATCGGTGAAGAGATGGTCGGCGCCGGCGATGGTGTGCAGGGTCGCCGAGCCGGCCCGGGCCAGTGACTCGGTCTGCTCTCGGCCCACCACGGTGTCGGCACCGGCCTGGACTACCAGCATGGGCCGGCCCAGCGAGGCCGCAGCCTCAGCCACGTCGTGTTGATGCAAATCTTCGAGGAAGTCTCGACCGATCCTCACCGGATTGGGCCCGATCCTCACCTCGCCCGAGCCCTGGGAGCGGATCTGCTCCAGGGCGTCGTCGGAGAAGAGATGCTCCACGTGGGCGACCGAGGCCGGGGAGGCCACCGCCACCACTTGGGCCACGGTGTGCAGGCGGGATGCAGCCAGCACCGCGGCCGCCCCGCCCAGGCTGTGCCCGACCAGCACACAAGGTCCGGCCCCGCGGCGGATCAGCGCCACTGCGGCTGCTGTGATGTCGCTGACGTTGGTGGCGACGGTGGTCTCGGCCAGTTTGCCTCCGCTCTCACCCAAGCCGGTGAAGTCGAAGGCCAGGGTCAGGTACCCGCCTCCGGCCAGGCCCTTGGCGATGCGGGTGGTGGTGAACAGGTCCTTGGAGCAGGTGAAGCAGTGGCACAGCAGGGCCGCTCCGACCACCGCCGTACCGTCACCGGGTCGGTGAAGCACAGCCGCCAGCTTCGCCCCGGCACCGCCCGTGAACTCGAATCGCTCAGTGGTTGGTGTCACTGTCATCCACCCGTTCGACGGAGCTCGTGGCCATGCCGGCGCCGTTGGAGCAGCCGCCGCGTCGGGAGTAATCGAAAGGAGTATGGTGCGGTCCCATGACTTCCGTTACTCGGCTGGTGCTTCGCATCGGCCTGGCCCTTGCCGTGTCGGTCCTTGTTGCCTGCTCAGACAGCCAGAGTACCGACGCTCCGGCAGTTGACGATGTCGTGCCGGTCGAGGAGCCCGAGCCGGTCGAGGAGCCTGAGCC